>NZ_JBHJTL010000056.1:0-51811 GCF_042264065.1 Streptomyces sp. NPDC056222
ATTCACGATCCCGGGCACCCGCACCCCGTTTTCGCGTTGCACCGCCGGTACCGAGAGGGGACCGAGAGCGGACCGAGAGAGCACCGCGAGCGGCACCGCGCACCGTATGAGGTGCACGAACCGAGCCCGAGGGTCCGCGGCCGAGGCCATGGTCGACCAACTCGCGTGGTGGGGCCACGCCTTGCGCGACGACCGCGCCCTGCAGCCGTATCCCGCCCAGCGCAGCCCATCGACCGAGCCCGCACCCCACCACGTCGGATCACGCACCAGACTCGAGGAAGGAATTCCATGTCATCGAACGCCCCCGAGGCACCTGCCCTGAAGGCCGGGACCCGGGAATGGGTGGGACTCGCGGTGCTGGCCCTGCCGACCCTGCTGATCTCTCTCGATCAGAGCGTGCTGTACCTGGCACTGCCCCACCTCGCCGAGGGGCTGAAGCCGACCGGCACACAGACGCTGTGGATCATGGACATCTACGGCTTCCTGATCGCCGGCTTCCTCATCACCATGGGCACGCTGGGCGACCGGATCGGCCGCCGCAGACTGCTGATGATCGGCGCGACGGCCGTCGGCATCACCTCGGTGGCGGCCGCCTGCTCCACCAGCGCGGAGGCCCTGATCGTCACCCGCGCCCTGCTCGGCGTCGCCGCCGCAACGCTGATGCCGTCCACCCTCGCCCTCATCAGCAACATGTTCGAGGACCCGTACCAGCGCGGCCGCGCCATCGCGGTGTGGGCCGGCTGCTTCATGGGAGGCACCGCTCTCGGCCCGGTCATCGGCGGCGCGATGCTGGAGTCCTTCTGGTGGGGCTCGGTGTTCCTGCTCGGGGTGCCCGTCATGCTGGTGCTGCTGATCGCCGCGCCCCTCGTGCTGCCGGAGTACAAGAACCCCCGCGCCGGCAGGATCGACCTGTTCAGCGTCGTGCTGTCGCTGGTGTCGATCCTGTCGATCATCTACGGACTGAAGGAACTCGCGCGCTACGGCTTCGAGTCGGTACCGGTCGTCGCGATCGTCGTCGGCGTGGCCGTCGGCGCCGTGTTCGTGTCGCGGCAGGGCAAGCTGGCCGATCCCCTGCTGGACCTGAAGCTCTTCAAGGTCGGCGCGTTCACCGCTGCGCTGTTGATCCTGATGGTCTCGATGCTCGGGACCGGCGGCGGCTATCTCTTCATCACCGGGTTCGTCCAGATGGTGGAGGGCTATTCGCCGATGGAGGCGGGTCTGTGGATGGTGCCCGCGGCCGTCGCGTCGATCGTCGCCGCGCAGCTGGCGCCGATCTTCGCCGAGCGGCACCCGCTCAGCACCGTCATCGGGGTGAGCCTGCTCATCGGCATGACCGGCTACCTGCTGCTCGTCTTCGTCGGCCCGGTCGGCGGGATGCCGTTGCTGCTGGCAGGCTTCGTGATCACTTTCATCGGCGTCGGCACCTTCGGGGCACTCGGCACCAACCTGGTCGTCGGGTCCGTTCCGCCGGAGCGGGGCGGCTCCGCGGCGGCGCTCTCCTCCATCAGCGGTGACCTCGGCACCGCGCTCGGCATCGCCACGCTCGGCAGCCTCGGCACCGCCGTCTACCGAAGCTCGCTCGACGTGCCCGACGGCACCCCGGCGGCCGCCGCCGACTCCGCCGCGGGAAGCATGGAGGGCGCCGTCACTGCCGCCCGGAGCCTCTCCGCCGAGGCCTCCGACGGACTGCTGACCGCCGCCAGGGACGCGTACACCAGCGGGCTGAACTCGATCGGTGTCGCCTGCGCCGTCGTCACCGCGATCAGCGCGACCATCGCGTTCACCTTCCTGCGCAAGAGCCACGGGGCCACGCCGTCCGGCGACGCCCCGAAGCAGCGGGAGGCCGAGGCCGAGGGCTCGTTCTCGACCACCTGACGCCTCTCCGCCCGACACCTCCGACAGGAACGAGCGGCAAGAACGCCGGCTCGGGCCCGCAGCCCGCGCCGGCGTTCTTCCGGACTTTCCAGTTCCCTTCGGGTGCGTAACTCCCCTGACGACGACGCCGTGCACACACGTGTCATCAGGCTGACCGCCGGGCCGATACCGCGCTGCCATCGCCCGCCGCACTGGGCTAGCGTGATCACATGCGTTTCGGGATTCTCGGTTCGTTGGGGGTGTGGACGGAGGACGGACGACCGGTCCGGGTGCCCGAGCTCAAAGTCCGCGCTCTGCTGGCCAGCCTTCTGGCGCACCAGGGAAGACCGGTCTCCGCGGACAGGCTGATCGACGACCTGTGGGGCACGAGGCTGCCCAGCAACCCGGTGGGCGTGCTGCAGAACAAGGTGTGGCAGCTGCGGCGGGCACTCGAGGACGCCGAGCCGGGCGGTCGGGACCTCGTGGTGTCCCTCTCGCCGGGATACCAACTGCGGCCCGGAGCCGACGCGGTGGACGCGGACCGGTTCCTCGGCCTGATGACGCGGTCGCGGGCGACCGACGACTCCCGGGTGCGCGCCGCTCTGCTGGCGGACGCGCTGGCAGTGTGGCGTGGGCCCGCGTTCGCCGACTTCGCCGACGAGGAGTTCACCCGCGCCGCGCGGGACCGGCTGGAGGAGCAGCGGCTGACCGCGCTGGAGGAGCAGGCCGAGGCACGGCTGAACCTCGGCGAGCACGCGTTGGTGGCCGACGAACTCGGGGACCTGGTCGCCCTGCACCCCCTCCGGGAACGACTGCGGGCCGCTCAGCTGCGCGCGCTCTACCGTGCGGGCCGACAGAGTGCGGCGCTCAGCAGCTACGCCGACCTGCGCGGACGCCTGGCCGAAACTCTGGGCCTGGATCCCAGCCCCGAACTGGCAGCCCTGCACCAGGCGATCCTCACCCAAGATGCGTCGCTGACCGCCGTCCCCTGTCCCGACACCGCCGCGGCCCGCCCACCGACGAACGTGCCCACCTCTCTCACCGGCCTGATCGGCAGGGCGGAGGCGATCGGTGAACTCCGGGAGCTGCTGGGCACGAACAGACTGGTGACGCTCATCGGCTCGGGCGGGGTCGGCAAGACGCAGCTGGCCCTGGCGACCGCGGCGCAGGTCGGCGCCGAGTTCCCGGGGGGCGTACGGCTGGTCGAATTCGGTGCGCTCGACCCGTCCCCGTCGGACGACACCCGGGGACAGGGCACCGTGGCTTCGTCGGTCGAGGTGCACGAGGTGCTCGGCGCGGTACTCCGCGTCCGGGACGACACTGCTTCGGGACTCGGATCCGGGGGTGTGCCACCCTCGCTGACCGACCGGGTCGCCCAGGCGCTGGGCGACCGGCCGGCCCTGTTGGTGTTCGACAACTGCGAGCACGTGGTCGGCCCGGTCGCCGAGTTGACCGAGCGGCTGCTCAAAGCCGTACCCGCCCTGAGGATCCTGGCCACCAGTCAGGTCCCGTTGGGCATCACCGGTGAACACCTCCAGGAAGTGCCCCCACTGCGACGACCAGGACCCACGACGGAGCTCAGCCCCGCGTCCGTACACCGCTACAGCGCGGTGGAGCTGTTCGTGGCACGGGCGACCGCGGCGGCACCGAACTTCGTACTCGACGCGACCAACGTCGAGGCGGTCGTCTCGATCTGCCGGCGGCTCGACGGCATTCCGCTCGCCCTGGAGATGGCCGCCACCCGGGTACGGGTGCTGGGGGTACGTGAGTTGGCCGCGCGCCTCGACGACCGGTTCCACCTCCTCGCGGTGGGCGCGCGCAGCGCCCCGGCACGGCAGCGCACCCTGAGGGCGGTGATCGACTGGAGCTGGGAGCTGCTCGGCGAGCAGGAGCGGGTGGTGCTCCGGCGGCTGGCCGTGCACGCCGACGGCTGTACTCTCGCCGCCGCCGAGGAGATCTGCGCCGCGGACGGCCTGGACCGTACGGACGTACTCGACGTGGTCGCCCGGCTGGTGGACTGGTCCCTGGTGGTCATGACGGACGGCACGGACGGGCCCCGGTACCATCTGCTCGAATCGGTCACCGCCTACTGCGTCGAACGCCTCCACGAGGCGGGCGAGTTCGAAGAACTCCGGCGCAGGCACCGCGACCACTACACCGGTCTGGCCGAGCGGGCCGACCCTCACCTACGGGGTCATGGCCAGCGGCAGTGGCTGCACCGCCTGGACACCGAAGCCGCGAATCTGCGTACCGCGTTCGATTGTGCGGTGCAGCTCGGTGACGCCGACTGCGCGTTGCGCCTCGCGAATGCGCTCAGCTGGTACTGGTACCTGCGCGGCCGGAGCAACGAGGCCAAGCGGTCCCTGACCGTGGCGCTGTCGCTCGACGGCGCGCCGCCCGCCGCGGCGGCCGAGGCCACGGCCCTGCTGGGCGGCTTCAAGCTGGTGCTCGGCGGCATCGCCGATCCGGTGGCGGAGTACCGCACCGCGTTGCAGCCGTACGAGGAGCTGGACGACCCGGGCGGGCGTGCCCGGGCCCAGTGGTTCCTCGGATCCAGCCTCTACGGCATCGGCGACCTGGGGCCGAGCGAGGACCTGGTGCACCGGGCACTGACGACGTTCAGGGCACTCGACGATCGCTGGGGCATGGCCGCGGCCCTGGGCAGCCGGACCTTCCACGCCAATCAGAGGGGCGATCTCGGCGCGTTGCGGCGGGACGGTGAGCAGAGCCTGGAGCTGTTCCGCGAACTGGGCGACCAGTGGGGGCAGCTGCAGGCCTCGGTGCCGCTCGGGACGCTGGCCGAGACCGTCGGGGACTACGAGCGGGCCGGGCGACTGTACCGGGAAGGACTGCGGATGGCGGAGGACCTGGGGCTGTGGCCCCAGGCCTCCTTCCAGCTCTCGGGACTCGGCCGGGTCGCGCTGCTCACCGGGGACCTTCCACGGGCCGAGGAGTTCCACGAGCGCGCCGCACGGCTCGCTGCCGAGCAGTCGGACCGCTTCGGGGAGCAGTACGCCGAGATCGGCCTCGCGCTGGGGGCGCGCCGGGCGGGTGACCTCGACGCGGCCGAGCGGCATCTGGTCCGGGTGCTCGACCTGCACCGTCAGATGGGTTACGAGCCGGCCAGGCCCTCGGTGATCCTGGTCGAGCTGGGGTTCGTCGCGGAGTGCAGGGGCGACGCGCCGGCCGCACTGGCGCTGCAGCTGGAGGCCTGCACGGCGGCCGGCGAGACCGGCAATCCACGGGCGGTCGCGCTGGCTCTGGAGGGCCTGGCGGGGGCGCAGTCACTGGCCGGCCACTCCGAGCACGCGGCCCGGTTGCTGGGGGCGGCCACCGCGGCCAGGCAGTCGGTCCAGGCACCACTGCGGGGTGGCGAACGCTTCGACGTGGACCGCATCGCCACCCGGCTCAGGGACGCACTGGGCGAGGCCCACTACGACGCGGAGTTCGCGCGGGGCGGCGCACTGAGGCCGGAGGAACTCCTGCAGACCCCGGAACGCGGAAAGCCGGACTCGGCGGAGCCCTTGAGCACATGACGCAGCCGCTGCCCATAAAGTCCATCCGCGATGTGCGTGCCCACCTCGCCGAGGTCGTGGAGCGCGCCGAGCGCTTCCGACGCAGTACTTGACGTACGTCTGGAAGGACTCGGCCGCCTCGCCGGAGTGCGCCTTGCTCGCGGTCAGGGCATAGGTCTGCGCGTCTTCCAGGAACCGCTGCATGAGCGATCCCGCATGCCGCCAGGACGTGGCGACATCGCGGATCTTCTCGGTCGAGCCCCGGAATCGGTCGCTCCGCCCCGCCGGAGCGTACTTGTCGTACCAGGCGCTTTCGCCGACCACCTCGGGAAGCTCCTGTCCGAGGCCGAGGTAGTTCTCCGTGCAGTCGGCCCCTGGATCGCCCATACCCACCGCGGGCCCGAGTTCTGCGGACCGCCGCGGACAGCAAGACGCCCTGACCCGCGTTCTCGCGGGTCAGGGCGCCTCTGCCGGTCCGGTCAGACGTTGAAGCGGAACTCCACCACGTCGCCGTCCTGCATCACGTACTCCTTGCCCTCCATGCGGGCCTTGCCGGCCGCGCGGGCGTCGGCCACCGAGCCCGTTTCCACGAGGTCGGCGAAGGAGATGACCTCGGCCTTGATGAAGCCCTTCTGGAAGTCGGTGTGGATCACACCGGCCGCCTCCGGGGCCGTCGCGCCCTTCTTGATCGTCCAGGCGCGGGATTCCTTCGGGCCGGCCGTCAGGTACGTCTGGAGGCCGAGGGTGTCGAAGCCGACACGGGCCAGGATCGCCAGGCCCGGCTCCTCCGCGCCCACGGACTGGAGGAGCTCCATGGCGTCCTCCTCGTCCAGCTCGGCGAGGTCCTGCTCCAGCTTGGCGTTGAGGAAGATCGCCTCCGCCGGGGCGACCAGCGCGCGCTGCTCGTCCTTGAAGGAGTCGTCGGTCAGCTCGTCCTCGTCGACGTTGAAGACGTACAGGAACGGCTTCGTGGTGAGGAGGTGCAGGTCGTGCAGGAGCTCGGCCTTGTCCGAGCCCTGGAGGATGCCCTGCGAGAAGAGCGTGTCGCCCCGCTCCAGGATCTCCTTCGCCGCCTCGACCGCCGCGACCTTCGGGGCCACGTCCTTCTTGATACGGGCTTCCTTCGCCAGCCGCGGCAGGACCTTCTCGATGGTCTGCAGGTCGGCGAGGATCAGCTCGGTGTTGATCGTCTCGATGTCGTCCTTCGGCGAGACCTTGCCGTCGACGTGCACGACGTTCTCGTCCTTGAAGGCGCGGATGACCTGGCAGATCGCGTCCGACTCGCGGATGTTCGCCAGGAACTTGTTGCCCAGGCCCTCACCCTCGCTCGCGCCGCGGACGATGCCCGCGATGTCCACGAAGTCGACCGTCGCCGGCAGGATCCGCTGCGAGGCGAAGATCTCCGCCAGCTTCGTCAGACGAGCGTCGGGAACACCGACGACGCCGACGTTCGGCTCGATCGTGGCGAACGGGTAGTTGGCCGCCAGGACGTCGTTCTTGGTCAGGGCGTTGAACAGGGTCGACTTGCCGACATTCGGCAGACCGACGATTCCGATCGTGAGCGACACGGTGGCGACTTCCTGGAGTACGGATGGGGGTGCGGTGGTGGGCCGATCCCCCAGTTTACGGGGGGTCCGAACCGGCCTGCGACGCCGACCTTCGGCCGATCTCGACGGCAACGTCACCCAAAGGGCGTGTCCTGTACCGTCCCTGCGCCCCTTCCCGACCTACGTTGGTGTAGTGGAGCAGCAACGGACAAGTCAGCCTCAAGGCCGCCGACGGCCCCAAACACCTCTCACGCCGCCCGGCGCGCTCGTGGAGGGCGCCTCCGTCTACCGCGTCGCCGCCCATCCGGGCCGCCCCGGCAGCGGCCGGGTCGAGCGGGCCGTGCCCGTACGCCGGCCCGCGCCGCCCGTCGTCGTCGCGCTGCGGCGGCTGCCCAACCCGCGGCTGACCGGCCTCGGCGCCGGGCTCTTCGCCTCCGCCACCATGCTGATGCTCGGCCTCCTCGACCAGCTGCTCCTCGACGGCTCCCCACTCGCCTACGGCCTGCTGTTCCTGCCCGTCAGCGCCCTCACGGCGCTCTGGGTCCGTACCGCCGACCTCGTCACCGCACCGATCAGCGTGCCCATCGCCTTCGCGGTCGGTGTCGTGCCGATCGCCGGCGGCACCGGGGGCTTCGGCGGGCAGGCGATGGCCGTCGTCACGGCCCTCGCCGTGCAGGCCGGGTGGCTGTACGGCGGCACCCTCGTCGCCGGTCTGATCACCTGCGTCCGGAAGGTACAGCACATGGCTCGCCGCCAGCGCCTCGCGGCCCGCGCGCCCCAGAGGGTCCGCCGCCCGTAGTCCGCAGAGCCCCGCAGGGGCCCGCCGCCGACTCGCCGCCCTCAGGCGCCGAAGTCTCTACCGCGCCCGCGCCGCCATCGCCGCGCCCACGATCCCCGCGTTGTTCTCCAGCTCCGCCGGCACGATCTCCGCCTTGATGCCCTCGATCAGCGGCAGGAACTTGTCCGCCTTCCGGCTCACTCCCCCGCCGATGATGAACAGCTCCGGCGAGAACAGCATCTCCACATGGGCCAGGTACTTCTTCACCCGCCGCGTCGCCCAGTGCTCCCAGCTGAGGTCCTCGTCCTCCTTGGCCTTCGTCGAGGCCCGCTTCTCGGCATCGTGGCCCTTCAGCTCCAGATGGCCCAGCTCCGTGTTCGGCACGAGCCGGCCGTCCACGAAGAGCGCCGATCCGATGCCCGTACCGAACGTCAGCAGGATCACCGTGCCTTTGCGGCCCCGGCCCGCGCCGAAGGTCATCTCGGCCACACCGGCCGCGTCCGCGTCGTTCAGGATCGTCACCGGGAGCCCGCCCAGGCGTTCGCCGAGCAGCCTGCCCGCGTCGACGTCGATCCAGGACTTGTCGACGTTCGCGGCGGTACGGATCGTGGAGCCCGTCACGACACCCGGGAAGGTCACCCCGACCGGGCCGGACCAGCCGAAGTTCTCGACGACCTCGACGACACATCCCGCCACACCTTCGGGTGTGGCGGGATGCGGGGTCAGTACCTTGTGGCGGGGCTCGGCGAGCTCTCCTCGCTCCAGGTCCACCGGAGCGCCCTTGATGCCCGAGCCGCCGATGTCCACTCCGAAGACGTTCATGGACCCCACGGTAAGGGCTGTGGCCGGGAGTTACTCCTTGAACGCCACCCTCGGAGGAGTGTCCTACTCCTGTACGAGCTTCGCCGCCTCGGCGCGCAGGTCCTT
Organism: Streptomyces sp. NPDC056222; assembly: GCF_042264065.1. Classification (NCBI taxonomy): domain Bacteria; kingdom Bacillati; phylum Actinomycetota; class Actinomycetes; order Kitasatosporales; family Streptomycetaceae; genus Streptomyces; species Streptomyces sp. NPDC056222. Next base: position 8,622 of record NZ_JBHJTL010000056.1, read on the forward strand.
GTTCCGGAGCTCCTTCGGGAGCGAGAAGGTCAGCGACTCGTCGGCCGTCTTGACGATCTCCACGTCCGCGTAGCCACGCTCGGTGAGCCAGGCCAGGACCTCCTGGACGAGGACGTCCGGGACGGAGGCGCCCGACGACAGGCCGACCGAGGTGACGCCCTCCAGCCAGGCCTCGTCGATCTCGCTCGCGAAGTCGACCAGGTACGCGGCCGGCACGCCGGCCTGCTTGGCGACCTCGACCATGCGGATCGAGTTCGAGGAGTTCTTCGAGCCGACGACGATCACCAGCTCGGCCTGGCCGGCGAGCTCCTTGATGGCCAGCTGCCGGTTCTGCGTGGCGTAGCAGATGTCGTCGGACGGCGGGGAGATCAGGTTCGGGAACTTCTCCTTCAGCGCGTCGACCGTCTCCATCGTCTCGTCGACCGAGAGCGTGGTCTGCGAGAGCCAGACGACCCGGTCCGGGTCGCGGACCTCGACCTTGGCCACGTCGCCGGGGCCGTCGACGAGCTGGATGTGGTCGGGAGCCTCGCCGGAGGTGCCGATGACCTCCTCGTGGCCCTCGTGACCGATCAGGAGGATGTCGAAGTCCTCCTTGGCGAACCGGACGGCCTCCTTGTGCACCTTCGTAACCAGCGGGCAGGTCGCGTCGATGGTCTTCAGGCGACCCTCGCGGGCCTCCTCGTGCACGGTCGGGGCCACGCCGTGCGCGGAGAACATCACGATGTTGCCCGCCGGCACCTCGGTCGCCTGGTCGACGAAGATCGCGCCCTTCCGCTCCAGGGTCTGGACGACGTACTTGTTGTGGACGATCTCGTGGCGTACGTAGATCGGCGCGCCGTACTGCTCCAGGGCCTTCTCCACGGCGATCACGGCACGGTCCACGCCCGCGCAGTAGCCGCGGGGAGCGGCGAGCAGGACACGCTTCGGGCGGTTCGTCGTGGTCGCGGTCTCGGGCGTCGACGCGGGCGTAGCAGTCATGCGTCCCATCGTAAGGCCGCGTGATACCGCGGTCGGCTACGGCCGCGTCGGTGCGGCAGCTGATCCGGACCGTGGCCGAGACTTGTGCGCATGGCCGAGGAAGCACAGGTGGCGGCACACACCGGACTGCGGCGGACCCTCGGGTTCCGCGACCTTGTCGTCTACGGGCTGCTCTTCATCGCACCGATGGCTCCTGTCGGCGTCTTCGGCACTCTCGACGCCAAATCGCACGGCGCGGTGGCGCTCGTCTACATCGTCGCCACCGTCGCGATGGCCTTCACCGCTTTCAGCTACGCACAGATGGTGCGGGTCGCCCCGCTGGCCGGCTCGGTCTTCACGTACGCCCGCAAGGGCCTGGGCGAGGGGCCGGGGTTCGTCGCCGGGTGGATGGCGATGCTCGACTACATGCTGATCCCGGCCGTGGCCTACCTCTTCGCGGGCATCGCGATGGAGGCGCTGGTCCCGGAGGTGGACCGGTGGGTGTGGACCGCGATCGCGGTGGTCGTCACGACGCTGCTCAACCTCTGGGGCGTACGGGCGGCCGCCCGGGTCGGCTTCGCGGTGCTCGCCATGGAGATCGTGGTGCTGCTGATCTTCGTTGTGTCGTCGGTGGTCGTCCTCGTCCAGGACGGGGCACGGCGCGACTGGTGGTCACCGCTGGGCGGGGACGGGACGTTCTCGACGGCGGCCGTGGTGGGCGCGGTGTCGGTCGCCGTGCTCTCGTACCTGGGCTTCGACGCGATCGCCTCGTTCGCGGAGGAGGTCACCGGAGGGTCGGAGAAGGTGGCGCGGGCGGTGCTGTTCTGCCTGGCGCTGGCGGGCATGCTCTTCGTGGCCCAGACGTACCTGGTGGCACTGCTGGAACCGCTGTCGTCGGCCGAGCTCGCGGCCGATCCGGGGAAGCAGGGGTCCGCCTTCTACGACGCGGTGGACGTCTCCGTGGGTACCTGGCTGCACGACCTGGTGGCGGCGTCGAAGGCGATCGGCGCGGCGTTCGCGGCGCTCGCCGGGCAGGCGGCGGCCGGACGACTGCTCTTCGCGATGGCCCGGGAACGACGGCTTCCGCATCTGCTGGCCCGTACCGACTCGGGCGTACCGCGGGTGGCGCTGCTCCTCGCCGCGGCGGTGACGATGGTGGCGGCGGTGTGGGCGGCACAGCGCGACGACGGTCTCGACCACCTGGTGTCGGTGGTCGACGTCGGGGCCCTGACGGCCTTCGTGCTGCTGCACGCGAGCGTGGTGGGGTGGTTCGCGGTGCGCCGGATGGAGGGGCCGCCGCACTGGCTGTGGCATGTGGTGATGCCGGTGGTGGGCGCGACGATCCTGATCGCCGTGATCGTGGAGGCGTCGGTGTCGGCACAGCTGGTGGGCGTGATCTGGCTGGGGGTGGGGCTGGTGGTGCTCGCGCTGCAGGGGACGACGCGGGTGCAGTGACCCCCTAGGTCGCGGGCATTCGTTTCGCCGGCGCGGAACGGGTGGGCACAACGGAGTGTCCGTGTCCGCCGCTAGTCTCGGCCGCATGGGTCTCAATACGTCCGCCGAAGCGCCGCTGCCCGTCGGGGAGGTCTCCCGGCTGATCGGGGGGTGGATCGACCGGCTCGGTGCCGTGTGGGTCGAGGGGCAGATCACGCAGTTGTCCCGGCGGCCCGGGGCCGGGGTCGTCTTCCTGACGCTGCGGGATCCCTCGTACGACATCTCCATCGGCGTGACCTGCTACCGCCAGGTCTTCGACGCCGTCGCCGATGTCGTCTCCGAGGGCGCCCGGGTCGTCGTGCACGCGAAGCCCGAGTGGTACGCGCCGCGCGGGCAGCTGTCCCTGCGGGCCGTGGAGATCAAGCCGGTCGGCATCGGGGAGCTGCTGGCCCGACTGGAGCAGCTGAAGCGGAGCCTGGGCGCCGAGGGGCTCTTCGCGCTCGACCGCAAGAAGCCCCTGCCGTTCCTCCCCCAGCTCGTCGGCCTCGTCGTCGGCCGCGCCTCGGCCGCCGAGCGGGACGTCCTGGAGAACGCGCGGCGCCGCTGGCCCGCCGTCCGCTTCGAGGTCCGTAACGTCGCCGTGCAGGGCGTGAAGGCCGTGCCCCAGGTCGTCCAGGCGGTGAAGGAGCTGGACGCGCACGACGGGGTGGACGTGATCATCGTGGCGCGGGGCGGCGGCAGCGTGGAGGACCTGCTGCCGTTCTCGGACGAGCAGCTGATCCGGACGGTCGCCGACTGCCGTACGCCGGTGGTCTCCGCGATCGGCCACGAGCCGGACTCGCCACTGCTCGACCTCGTCGCCGACCTGCGCGCCTCCACGCCGACCGACGCCGCCAAGAAGGTCGTACCGGACGTCGGCGAGGAGCTGGACCGGGTGCAGGGCCTGCGGGACCGGGCGCTGCGGACCGTACGGGGGTTGCTCGACCGCGAGGAGCGTGGGCTCGCGCACGCGCTGGCGCGGCCCGTCATGGAGCATCCGCAGCGGATGGTGGAGCTGCGCGAGGACGAGCTCGACGCGCTGCTCGCCCGCAGCCGGCGGACGCTCGGGCATCTGCTCGACCGGGCCGACTCGGAGCTGTCGCACACCCGGGCGCGGGTCAGGGCCCTGTCGCCCGCCGCGACGATGGAGCGTGGGTACGCCGTGCTCCAGCGGGCGGACGGATCGGTCGTGCGCTCCCCGGAGGAGGTCGCGGTGGGCGAGGAGCTGCGGGCCAGGGTCGCGGCGGGCGAGTTCGCGGTGCGGCGCGTTGTCGGACCGGACGCATAGGGTGGTTTCCATGGCAGCCACCACGGAAGAGGCGCTCGGTTACGAGCAGGCACGCGACGAGCTGATCGAGGTCGTTCGGCGTCTGGAGACGGGCGGAACGACCCTGGAGGAGTCGCTCGCGCTCTGGGAGCGTGGAGAGGAATTGGCAAAGGTCTGCCGGCGTTGGCTGGAAGGCGCTCGGGCACGGCTCGACGCCGCGATGTCCTCTTCCGAGGGCGACGAGGCCGAGGACGCCGCCGAGTAGCGGCTTCCGAGGCAGCGGCCTCGGAAGCCCGCAGCCTCGGAGATCCGGCGGCTACGGACACCACAACGATGTGAAGCGGATCACTATCCGCATAGATTAGTTGAAAGTTAACCAATCACCGTCGTACGGTGAAGGCATCGCTAGACCCCCGCAGCAGTTCGGAAGGTACGCAGCATGTCCCTCGCTCTTGACTCCGCCGCCCAGGACCTCCTCTTCCGTGAGGCCCGCACCGCCAACACCTTCACCGACGAGCCGGTGACCGACGAGCAGGTCCAGGCGATCTACGACCTGGTGAAGTACGGCCCCACCGCCTTCAACCAGACCCCGCTGCGCATCACCCTGGTCCGCTCCCCCGAGGCCCGCGAGCGCCTGGTCAAGCACATGGCCGAGGGCAACCAGCCCAAGACCGCCGCCGCCCCGCTGGTCGCGATCCTCTCCGCCGACAACGAGTTCCACGAGGAGCTCCCGGCCCTGCTCCCGCACTTCCCGCAGGCCAAGGACATGTTCTTCGCCGAGCGCCCGGTCCGCGAGGGCTCCGCCCTGGTGAACTCCGCCCTCCAGGCCGCCTACTTCATCATCGGCGTCCGCGCCGCCGGCCTCGCCGCAGGCCCGATGACCGGCCTCGACTTCGCCGGCATCCAGAAGGAGTTCCTGGACGACGACCACACCCCGCTGATGGTCATCAACATCGGCAAGCCCGGCGAGGACGCCTGGTTCCCGCGCTCCCCGCGCCTGGCCTTCGACGAGGTCGTCACCACCGTCTGACCCGTACGGCATACGGCGGAACCCCCGGACTCCATGAGTCCGGGGGTTCTCGCGTTTCCGGGGCCCGTTTCCGAGCCGCGCGCCTACGCCTTCTTCGACTGCAGCGCGCCCGCCATCTCGGCCAGCCGCTCGAAGGAGGCCGTCCCGGTCACCACCGTCGTGGCGCCGCCTTCCGTGCGCACCAGGGCGTCGTACTTCGGCCCCTCCCAGCGCTGCCAGACCTGACCGGCGACCGTCTGGGTCTTTCCGGAGTTCTCGGCCTGCTGGGTGACGTCGGGGACGTACTTCTTCGGCTCCTCCGTCGACTGGTGGATCGCCACGTACTGGGTGTCCGGGGAGAGGAAGCCCAGCTGCCAGGCGTCGTGCTGCTCGCGCTTGTACGAGACCACGGTCGCCTTCCAGTCCTCGCCGAGCCCCTCGGGGGCCAGCACCGGGTACGGCGCCGCCCGCTGCGCCGTCAGGAGCTCGACCCGGTAGTCCTTCGCCTGGACCGGGTTCGCGTCCTCGTCGTGCGGGATGAAGAGATACATCACGCCCGCGGCGACCATGATCACACCGAGGGACTGGAACATCCCGCGTACCGTCTGCCTGCCTCGCATACCTGCCACGCCCCCCATGGTCGCATCATGGTGTTGTGCTCATACGTGGGCCCCTCTGCTCAATTTGTCGACGTACCGATAGAGTCGCAGCACCCTCTTTATTCCGGCCGTCGCCGTACAGAAAGGTGCGCTCCGATGACCGAGCATTCCCTGCCGTCCGAGCTCGAGGTCTCCCCCGAGGCCCCTGACCGCAACCTCGCCCTGGAGCTCGTCCGGGTGACCGAGGCCGCCGCCATGGCAGCCGGCCGCTGGGTCGGGCGCGGTGACAAGATCGGCGCGGACGGCGCCGCGGTCAATGCGATGCGGACGCTGATCTCGACCGTCTCGATGAACGGCGTCGTCGTCATCGGCGAGGGCGAGAAGGACGAAGCCCCCATGCTGTTCAACGGCGAGCGGGTCGGTGACGGGACCGGCGCCGAGGTGGACATCGCCGTCGACCCGATCGACGGCACCACGCTGAACGCCAAGGGCATGCCGAACGCGATCGCCGTCCTGGCCGCCGCCGACCGCGGCACCATGTTCGACCCGTCCGCGGTCTTCTACATGGACAAGCTGGTCACCGGCCCCGAGGCCGCCGACTTCGTCGACATCAACGCGCCCGTCTCGGTCAACATCCGCCGGGTCGCCAAGGCCAAGAACATGTCCCCCGAGGACGTCACGGTCGTGATCCTGGACCGCCCGCGTCACGAGGGCATCGTCAAGGAGATCCGCGAGACCGGCGCCCGGATCAAGTTCATCACCGACGGCGACGTCGCCGGCTCGATCATGGCCGTCCGCGAAGGCACCGGCGTGGACCTGCTCCTCGGCATCGGCGGCACGCCCGAGGGCATCATCTCGGCATGCGCCATAAAGTGCCTGGGCGGTGTCATCCAGGGCAAGCTGTGGCCCAAGGACGAGGCCGAGCGCCAGAAGGCGATCGACGCGGGGCACGACCTGGACCGTGTGCTGTCCACGAACGACCTGGTCAGCGGCGAGAACGTGTTCTTCGTCGCCACCGGCATCACGGACGGCGAGCTGCTGCGCGGCGTCCGCTACCGCTCGGAGACCGCCACCACCTCGTCGCTGGTGATGCGGTCCAAGTCCGGCACGATCCGGCAGATCGACTCCACGCACCGGCTGTCGAAGCTGCGTGCCTACAGCAAGATCGACTTCGACCGGGCGAAGTAACCCCCGGAGCGAGCGACAGCGGTACGAAGAGGGGCGCCCCCATGTGCGGTGGGGGCGCCCCTTCCCGTACGGCCGAAGCCGGGACCTGAGCCGTCAGCCCGCCGCGGCGATCCGGTCCGCCGCCGCCGTCTTCTTGAGCTCCACCTCGCGCCGCCGGCGCCGGGCGAGGACGACACGGCGCTCGGCCGCGGTCAGCCCGCCCCAGACTCCGTACGGCTCAGGCTGGAGCAGTGCGTGCTCCCGGCACTCGACCATCACGGGACAGCGGGCACAGACCTGCTTGGCGGCCTCCTCACGCGACAGTCTGGCGGCGGTCGGCTCCTTGGAGGGGGCGAAGAACAGCCCGGCTTCGTCCCGGCGGCACACCGCCTCCGTGTGCCAGGGGCCGGCCTCGTCCTCCCGCGCGGGGGCGCGCTGGGGGGGCACGGCGGCGACCTGGAGGGGCTGATGCGGCAGTTGCAGCACGGTCTACTCCTGACGACGGCTTCGCGAGCGAGAGACGATGCACCAGCCCTACCCGCTGTGCGCACGCCTATGCACTGCGTGCCGCCGAGTTCCGGAGTGCGGAACGTCAGGAGCGAAATCCGGTCAGGGGCACCCGCGGATCCGGTCAGCGGCCGCGGCGCTCACGGAGCGGGTCAGTGGCCGAGGTGCTTGCGGATCTTGCCCTGGAGGTCGGTGATCCACTTGCCGCGCTTGGGCTTCGCCTCGACGTTGCCGAAGACCGAGTAGCCGTTGATCACGACGACCGGCGCCTGCGGGTCGGCGCCCTCCAGGTTCACGACCTCGAAGTTGCCGAAGATCCCGGTTCCGTTGCCGCGCAGGCTGATGTTCTCCGGGACCCGCACCTCGACGTTGCCGAAGATCGACGTGGCGTTGATGGTGGTCAGCCGCTGGGCGAAGAGCGCCTCGGTCAGGTCGATCTCGATGTTGCCGAAGAGCGCGAAGGCGTTCGTCCTGCGGCCCACCCGCCAGCGGCCCTTGCGGGTGGTGCTGGAGAAGACGGCGACCAGGTTGTCCGCGGGGCCCGAGTCGTCGTCGGGGCCGTACGAGTAGGACCGCTCGGGCTCCCGACGGGCACCGGCGCCGGCCGGGAGGTCCCGGACGATCGGCTCGAGCTCACCGACGGTCTTGGCGCGGTAGACCGCGTCGATCCGCTCCGAGTGCTCCTCGGGGTCGAGCCGCCCCTCGGCCAGGGCGTCGCGGAGGATGTCCGCGATCCGGTCCCGGTCGGCGTCCGAGGCACGCAGGGAGTCCCCCGGAGCGGCGGGAGCCGGCGGAGCGGGAGCCGGCTCGGCGGGAGCGACCGGCTGCTGGGGCTGCTTTTCGAGGTCCACGACGCCAGCGTAGCGAAACGCGATAGATCGCGACTAGGGGGCACGACGGGGAGTCGCCACTCCTGGACATGTGTCCATGTAATCTGGACACATGTCCACCATCCTTGCGAACGTCGCCGTCGGCCTGGTCGCCGCCCTGCACGCCTACATCCTGGTCCTGGAGATGTTCCTCTGGGAGCGCCGTCCCGGCCGCGAACTGTCCGGTTTCGACGCCACCATGGCCCGCGCGACCGCGCCCCTCGCCGCCAACCAGGGCCTCTACAACGGCTTCCTCTCCGCCGGTCTGGTGTGGGGCCTGATCGCCGACGACCCCACCGGGTACCGGGTCCAGATCTTCTTCCTCTCCTGCGTCGTGATCGCCGGGGTGTACGGAGGCCTCACCGCCAACCGTCGGATCCTGCTCGCCCAGGCCCTGCCCGGGGCCCTCGCCCTCGCCGCCGTACTGTGGGCGGGGTGACCAGCCCGACCACCGACCCTCGCGCCGCCCGGACCCGCGCCAAGCTGCGCGCCGCCCTCCTGGAGGAGTGCGCCGAACGCCCCCTCGACGAGGTCGGCGTCGCCTCGCTGGTCCGCCGGGCCGGGATCGGCCGGGCCACGTTCTACCTGCACTACACCGACCTCCAGGCCCTCGCCGTCGACGCCTGCGCCGATGTCGTACGGGAAGCGGTCGACGCCCTGCACGCCTGGCGCGGCACGCCCGCCCCGGACTCCCCGCCGGCCGCCCTGCCCGCCTTCTTCGCCGAAGTCGCCCCGCACGCCCCGCTCTACCGGAGCCTGCTGCGACCCGGGGGCGGCGGCCCGCTCGGCGAACTGCTCCACCGGGAACTCCGCGCCTACAGCCGCCGCGAGCGCGAGCTGGCCGGGGCGCCCGAGCCCGGTCTCGTGGCATCGGCGGTGGCCGCGACCTTCGCCGGCCTGCTGGCGGACTGGCTGCACGGCCTGATCGAAGCGACGCCGGAGGAGATCGCGGCCCGCACCTGGCGCCTGCTGATCGCCCTGCACCGCACCCCACTGGGGTGAAGGGCGTACTCCACATCGGCAGGGTCCGCGTTCCAAGTGAGCCTTACCTCACAGGATCGGGCCCCGGCCCGCGCTCTACGCTGGAAGGCGCGCCGCCAATGGAGGTGGCGCTGCTGTCTGCCGAGTGAGGAATGGCTGCCGTCATGCCAGAGTTTGCGTACTCCGATCTGCTCCCGCTGGGAGAGGACACCACGCCCTACCGCCTGGTGACCTCCGAAGGTGTCTCCACCTTCGAGGCCGACGGCCGTACGTTCCTCAAGGTCGACCCGGAGGCCCTGCGCCAGCTGGCCACCGAGGCGATCCACGACATCCAGCACTACCTGCGCCCGGCCCACCTGGCCCAGCTGCGCCGGATCATCGACGACCCGGAGGCGTCGAGCAACGACAAGTTCGTGGCGCTCGACCTCCTCAAGAACGCGAACATCGCCGCCGCGGGCGTCCTCCCGATGTGCCAGGACACCGGCACCGCGATCGTCATGGGCAAGCGCGGCCAGAACGTGCTCACCCAGGGCGGCGACGAGGAAGCCCTGTCGCGCGGCATCTACGACGCGTACACCAAGCTCAACCTGCGGTACTCGCAGATGGCCCCGCTGACCATGTGGGACGAGAAGAACACCGGCTCGAACCTGCCCGCGCAGATCGAGCTGTACGCGACGGACGGCGGCGCGTACAAGTTCCTCTTCATGGCCAAGGGCGGCGGCTCCGCCAACAAGTCCTTCCTCTACCAGGAGACGAAGGCCGTGCTCAACGAGGCGAGCATGATGAAGTTCCTGGAGGAGAAGATCCGCTCGCTCGGCACGGCCGCCTGCCCGCCGTACCACCTGGCGATCGTCGTCGGCGGCACGTCGGCCGAGTTCGCACTGAAGACCGCGAAGTACGCCTCCGCGCACTACCTGGACGAGCTGCCGGCCGAGGGCTCCGAGCTCGGCCACGGCTTCCGGGACAAGGAGCTGGAGGACAAGGTCTTCGAGCTGACGCAGAAGATCGGCATCGGCGCGCAGTTCGGCGGCAAGTACTTCTGCCACGACGTCCGCGTCGTCCGTCTGCCCCGCCACGGCGCCTCGCTGCCCGTCGCCATCGCCGTCTCCTGCTCGGCCGACCGCCAGGCCGTAGCGAAGATCACCGCCGAGGGCGTCTTCCTGGAGCAGCTGGAGACCGACCCGGCCCGCTTCCTGCCGGAGACGACGGACGAGCACCTCGACGAGGCCTCCGACGTCGTCAAGATCGACCTCAACCAGCCGATGGACGAGATCCTCGCCGAGCTCACGAAGTACCCGGTGAAGACCCGCCTCTCGCTGACGGGCCCGCTGGTCGTGGCGCGCGACATCGCGCACGCCAAGATCAAGGAGCGGCTGGACGCCGGCGAGGAGATGCCGCAGTACCTGAAGGACCACCCGGTCTACTACGCCGGCCCGGCGAAGACCCCCGAGGGGTACGCCTCCGGCTCCTTCGGCCCGACGACGGCCGGCCGGATGGACTCGTACGTCGAGCAGTTCCAGGCGGCGGGCGGCTCGAAGGTCATGCTGGCCAAGGGCAACCGCTCGAAGCAGGTCACGGACGCGTGCGGCGGCCACGGCGGCTTCTACCTCGGCTCGATCGGCGGCCCGGCGGCGCGTCTCGCGCAGGACTGCATCAAGAAGGTCGAGGTCGTCGAGTACGAGGAGCTCGGCATGGAGGCGGTCTGGAAGATCGAGGTCGAGGACTTCCCGGCGTTCATCGTCGTGGACGACAAGGGCAACGACTTCTTCCAGAACCCGGCCCCGGAGCCGACGTTCACCCACATCCCGGTGCGCGGACCGGGCCTGGGCTAGGCCAAAGGGGGCCCAAGGGTCCCAACCGGCTGTCCGGGCGGCAGGACCGTCCGGACAGCCACCCTTTCACCACCCTGCGGGTCGCCGACAAACCGCGAGCCCACGCAATCGCCCGCCCACCGGCCCACGCCTCCGGCCCGCGCACCTAACCCCACCGTACTGTCGGTAACTTCCCCGGATCGGGCCCCTTGGGACCCGCCGAGGGCGAGTTGTGGAGCCTTGGGGTCACGCACACCGATCAACCCACCGGCAGTGACCAGCGGGGCATGAATCCCAGCCGTCCACAGGCCGTCACACGCTAAGCGCCGCCAGGCCGCCACATTCAACTGCCGCGCAACACCACCCACGCACCCGCAGGCGCCGACCCCGCCCAGGACCGAGGGAGTTGTCGCGCGGCCACGCCCCCGGGCCGCCCTCCGAGTGTGAAAAGGCGACCGGAGGCGGTGGGTCAAGGGTGAAGCGAAGCGCAATCGGCGAAGCCGACGCGACGCAGGAGCGCCCTTGACGCACCGTCTCCGGTCGCCACACTCGGAACGAGGGCGGCCGAACCGGAAGCCCACAAGAACCGCCGGGCCAGGCCCCTCAGAGACCTGAAGCCGGCCACCCCCAGGGCAACGCGTAAGCCGGATCGGGCGTCGGAGATCATGTCCGCATGTCAGTGAAGAATCCCCGAGACGAACAGGCTGGACGGACACGCGTGAGACCCCCGATACGGGTGCGGACCCTGGTCCCCGCCCTCGCCGCGTTCGCGGCCGCCGGGCTGCTGACCGGCTGCCTGGGTACCGAGCCGGCGCCCGACAAGCCGACCGACAAGACGGCCGCCACGCCCGGGGCGAAGGGCGCCGGATCCCTCGGCGCCCCCGGCACCGCCTGCGCGCTGCCCGTGTCCTTCGAGCTCGCCGAGAACTGGAAGCCCAAGGCCGTCACCGTCTCCGACGACGAGATCTCCGCCGCCCTCGGCAAGCAGGGCCCCGCCACCATGGTCTGCGAGGTCGACGCGAAGCCGGCCGGCAACATCGGCTTCCTGCGCGTCTGGAGCGCCGGCAAGGGCCCCGCCCACGCGGCGCTCGAAGGGTTCGTGAAGGCCGAGAAGAACGCCTCCAAGGTCGTCTACAACGAGATCGCGGCCGGTGGGATGCCCGCCACCGAGGTGACGTACACGGTCTACAACAAGATCATGGAGGAGTCCAAGGAGGAGCGCGCCTTCGCCCTCTCCACCCCCAAGGGCACCGTGATCATCCACCTGGGCGGACTCGACACCCAGGAGCACCGGGAGATGCTTCCCGCGTACGAGCTGGCCCGCTCGAGCGTCAAGGCGCTCTGAGAGCACACCACTCAAGCCTCAGGGCCCAGGGCTCAAGCCCAACCCCCACACCCCCAAACCCCCAAAGCTCAACGCGCAACGCGCAACGCCATGGCCCCCGCCCACACCAGGCAGGCGGGGGCCAACCGCGACCCGAAGGCCCGCGAAGACCCCCCGAAGCCCCCCGAAGCCCCCTACACGAACCGCTGCCCCGCCGACCCGTCGCAGCTCTGCAGCCGGATCGGCTGACGCGCCGCCGACTGCGTCAGGCACAGGCCCATCGCCGCCGCCGGCCTGATCGTCGCCCCGTCACGTACGAACTTCTGGTTCGCCGTACCCGAGCAGTTCCAGACGATCATCCCCGTACCCGCCTGGTACTTGGCCGCCGGCACGTCCAGGCACCGGTCCTGGGTCAGCTCCGTGTGGACGGTCTGGCGTGCGGGGTCGTACCACCAGCCCTGGTTGCGGCCGCCGTGGCAGTCCCAGCCGAGCACGGCGGTGCCGTTCTTCGACGTGGCCGCGTCGACGTCCACGCAGTTCCCCGTGGCCTGGTTCTTCAGCGGCTTGTAGGCGTCGTCCCAGGCGTACGGGACGAGGGTCGGGGTGCCCGACGAATTCACGTCCGCACAACTGGCCTCACGCAGACCCGAGTTGTAGATCTGCGTCAGACAGGACGCAAAGGCCGCATGACCGCGCGCGTTGGGGTGGAAGGACTGCCGGACGGAGTTCTCGTCCGGGGTTCCGGGCTTGGAGAGGTCGATGTACAGGCCCCGGGCCCAGGGGTCCTCCATGCAGACCTCGTGGCCGTGGAAGAGCCGCGAGTTGTCGAGGTAGGTCGCCCCGGTACTGGCCGCCGCCCTGCGCATCCCGCGCTCGAATGCGGGCACCGCGGTGTTGCGGCCCCAGACGGTGTCGGAGTCGTAGCCGAGACCGCCGCAGGCTAGCTTGCCGGGGAAGTTCGGGTTGTCGTGGAAGTCCGGGCCGATGGGGCTCGGGTAGCCCATGACGACGAGCTTGTAGTCGCCGTCGGCGTATCCGGCGTCGCGCATCACGGTCTTCAGGTCGCGCACGGTCTGCTCGACCTTGGGGACGAGCCCGTCGACGCGGGCCTGCCAGCCGGGGGCGTACTTGGGCTCGCAGGCGCCCTGCAGGGTCAGGTACCGCGTGACGCAGTCCGTCATCACCGGGCCGAACTGCAGGTCGTCGTTGGCGCCCGCCACCAGCAGCACCATCTTGATGCGGGTGTTGCGGGCCTTGATGGCGAGGTTGTCGCTCTGGACGAGTTCGTCGGCGTACTGCTTCGAGCCGCCGATCCTGATGTTGCCGCTGTAGGCGCCGGAGCAGGACACGTTGAACGTGAGGTCCGCGGGGATTCCGGTGCGGTGGACGGCGGCGTCGGGTGAGCGGTGGCACCAGTTGGTCGGCCCGTTGGTCGGCGGCTCGTAGGTGCCGACGCCCTCGCCGGAGATCTCGCTGTCGCCGAGCGAGATCAGGCCGGTCTTGCGCTGGGCGAGCGGTCGTTCATCGGGGCTGCCGTAGATCTTGGTGGCCTCGGCCGCGCGGATGGCCTCCAGCTCGGGCGAGAGGGGTACGGACGCCGCCGTACGGGTGCCCGTTCCGGTGTCGGCCGCGCCGGCGGGGGCTGCGGCTGCCATGGTGCCGAGGGCCGCGGCGGCCGCGGCCGTGGCCGTGGCCGCGATCGTCCAGCGGAGTCTGTACCTGGTGCGCCTCATTGCGCCTCCTGGAAGTGGGGTTACCCACGGTTTCTACTGGCCGGTACGTGCAATGGGAATAGCCGGAACAAGACAAGTGCTCAACTTTGTATGGAGGTTGACGACATGACCGACACCAGCGGCGGCACGGCCGACGACAAGAAAACCGACAACAACGAGGCCTCACCCGCCCCCTCCCCCGACGCCTACCGCATCGAGCACGACTCGATGGGCGAGGTGCGCGTCCCCCGGCACGCCAAGTGGCGGGCGCAGACGCAGCGGGCCGTGGAGAACTTCCCCATCTCGGGGCAGCGGCTCGAACGGGCTCATATCGAGGCTCTCGCCCGGATCAAGGCCGCGGCCGCCAAGGTCAACGCCGGGCTCGGGGTGATCGACCAGGATCTCGCCGCCGCCATCCAGGAGGCGGCCGCAGAGGTCGCCGAGGGCCGCTGGGACGAGCACTTCCCGGTCGACGTCTTCCAGACCGGCTCGGGCACCTCGTCCAACATGAACGCCAACGAGGTCATCGCCACCCTCGCCACCGAGCGGCTGATCGGGCTCCCCGGGGACCGGAGCGTCCACCCCAACGACCATGTGAACGCGTCCCAGTCGTCCAACGACGTCTTCCCGTCGTCGATCCACATCGCCGCCACGGCCGCCGTCACCCGCGATCTGATCCCGGCCCTCGATCATCTGGCTGAATCCTTGGAGCGGAAATCAGCCGAATTCGCGGACGTGGTGAAGTCCGGCCGTACGCATCTGATGGACGCCACACCGGTGACACTCGGACAGGAGTTCGGCGGCTACGCGGCCCAGGTCCGGTACGGGATCGAGCGGCTGCGCGCCTCGCTGCCCCGGCTCGCCGAACTCCCCCTCGGCGGTACGGCGGTGGGCACCGGCATCAACACGCCGCCCGGCTTCTCCGCCGCGGTCATCGCCGAGATCGCCGACGCCACCGGTCTGCCGCTCACCGAGGCCCGCGACCACTTCGAGGCGCAGGGCGCCCGGGACGGCCTGGTGGAGACGTCCGGGCAGCTCAGGACCATTGCCGTCGGCCTCACGAAGATCTCCAACGATCTGCGCTGGATGGCGAGCGGCCCGCGCACGGGCCTCGCCGAGATCAACCTCCCCGACCTCCAGCCCGGCTCGTCGATCATGCCGGGCAAGGTGAACCCCGTCGTCCCCGAGGCGGTCCTCATGGTCGCCGCGCAGGTGACCGGGAACGACACCACGGTGGCGGTCGCCGGCGCGGCCGGGAACTTCGAGCTCAACGTGATGCTTCCGGTGATCGCCAAGAACCTCCTGGAGTCCGTACGGCTGCTCGCCAACGCGTCCCGTCTCCTCGCGGACCGGACGGTCGACGGCATCACCGCCAACGTCGAGCGGGCCCGGGAGTACGCCGAGTCCTCGCCGTCCGTCGTCACCCCGCTGAACAAGTACATCGGATACGAGGAGGCCGCGAAGGTGGCCAAGAAGTCCCTGGCGGAGCGGAAGACGATCCGGCAGGTGGTGCTCGAGTCCGGCCATGTGGAGAAGGGCGACCTCACCGTCGAACAACTCGACGAGGCGCTCGACGTGCTGCGTATGACTCATCCGTGACCTGTACCGCAGCGACGAACGGGGCCCGCCCCTAAGATCTGCGCATGACAGGATCGGGCGGCCCTCAGCACTGGGCGCCGGGGGAGCACATCCTCTGGCGCTACCGCGGCAACGGCTCCGGCGCGGTGCACATCTGCCGGCCGGTGACCGTCGTCGAGGACACCCCCGAGCTGCTCGCCGTCTGGATGGCCCCGGGCACCGAGTGCGTCAAGCCGGTGCTCGCCGACGGAACCCCCGTGCACGAGGAGCCGCTCGCCACCCGGTACACCGCCCCGCGCACCACCGCCCGCGCGCGCTGGTTCGGCACGGGGGTACTGAAACTGGCCAGACCGGGGGACCCCTGGTCGGTCTGGCTGTTCTGGGATCGCGGCTGGCGCTTCCGCAGCTGGTACGTGAACCTCGAGGAGCCGCGCACCCGGTGGTCCGGCGGCATCGACTCCGAGGACCACTTCCTCGACATCTCCGTCTACCCCGACCGCAGCTGGCTGTGGCGGGACGAGGACGAGTTCGCGCAGGCCCAGCGGGCCGGGCTGATGGACGCGGCGCAGGCCGCGCGGGTGCGGGCGGCGGGCCGCGCCGCGGTCGAGGTGATCGGGGCGTGGGGCGCGCCGTTCTCCGACGGATGGGAGGACTGGCGGCCCGATCCCCGGTGGACCGTGCCCGAGCTGCCCTCGGACTGGGATCGCACTCCGGCGCACACGGCACCGTGAGACCCTTGATGCGCCCCCGGGGTGCAAACGTAGGATCGTCCTCCGCAAGGCGGTGATCAACCGAACGAGGCGTCAACCACAGAGCACAGCGCAGGACCTGACCGTAAGTCATTCTTGAGGGGGAGAGCAGTGCCGGACGTGTGCCCGGGTGTGCCGACCCCTGTCGTTGCCGCTGCTCGCGGGGCATTCACATCCACCGCGTGCCAGGGGTTTATCCCCGGTGAAGGCGCGGCATCGGCGAGAAGAGCGAGTGCATCGCACCACCGGCCCGGACGGACGGAATCCCACGCGTGACGGAGCATCCCACCTCCCACGAAGGCCGGCAGCCGCTGGCTGCCCGGTCGCACGAGCGCACCCGCCCTCGCCAGGAAGCGGCCGAGGCCCCGGTGCCGGCGCAGCCCGGCGCGGCCGGTCACCGGTCCGGCGCCGCGGACGGTCGCTCCGGCGACGCCTCGGGCTCGGGCCGCGCCGGTACGGGAGCCCCCGTGCCCGCTCAGGTGCCGCCGCCCACGTCGGGCCCCGCCGGAGGCACATCGGCCGGACATGACGGCGCGTCGGCCGAGCACGGCGGCACGACGCCCGGCCAGGCAGGCGAATCGACGGCGCACGGCGGCGGATCGACCGGCCATGGAGCCGGTTCCGCCTCCCACGGAGCCGGAGCCACCGCACACGATGCCGGGGCCACCGCACACGGAGGCGGTCCCGCCCCGCAAGGACCCGGTCCCGCCCCACAGGGCCCCGGTCCCGCCCCGCAAGAACCCGGATCCGCCCCCCAGGGCCCCGGGTCCGTCGGGCAGTCCGGAGCACCTGCCGCCGCGATGGCCGTGAACGTCGCGCCGGGAGCGGCGGCCCCGCAGGATGTGCTGGCGGCCCGGCGTGAGGGCGACCGGCTGCGGTTCGTGGGCGCGGCGACCCGGCGGATCGCGCGCGGGATAGACCTCGACGAGATCGTGCTCGGTCTCTGCCGGGCGACCGTACCGACCTTCTCCGACGCGATCCTGGTCTATCTGCGCGATCCGCTTCCGGTGGGCGACGAGCGGCCGGTGGCGCCGTTCGTGCTGCGGCTGCGGCGCACCGACCGGCTCCGTTTAGCGGAGGTGGAGGGCGAGGAGCTCGCGCTCGTCCCCGACCCCGACCCGACTCCGGCCGCCGAGCTGTGCGAGGTCCGCTCCGGCGGCGCGCTCGCCGAAGTGCTGCGTGGGGTGCGGCCGGTCTTCGGCGACTCCGCCGCCGCCCGCGCCGCGCTGCCCGAGTTGCTCGGGCCCGAGCATGTGCTGCCCGGTGGGCATCGGGCGATCCTCGCCCCGCTGCGGGGCCGGCGCCGCGTCATCGGCGCCGCGGTCTTCCTGCGCCGGCCCGAGCGGCCCGGCTTCGAGCCCAACGATCTCCTGGTCGCGGCCCAGCTGGCGACCCACACCGCGCTCGGCATCGACAAGGCCGTGCTGTACGGCCGCGAGGCGTACATCGCCGACGAGCTCCAGCGCACGATGCTTCCGGACTCGCTGCCGCAGCCGACCGGTGTCCGGCTCGCCTCCCGCTATCTGCCGGCCGCCGAGACCGCCCGCGTCGGCGGCGACTGGTACGACGCGATCCCGCTGCCCGGCAGCCGGGTGGCACTGGTCGTCGGGGACGTGATGGGTCACTCCATGACGTCGGCGGCGATCATGGGCCAGCTGCGGACCACGGCGCAGACCCTGGCCGGGCTCGACCTGCCGCCGCAGGAGGTGCTGCACCACCTGGACGAGCAGGCCCAGCGGCTCGGCCAGGACCGGATGGCGACCTGCATGTACGCGGTGTACGACCCGGTCTCGCACCGGATCACCATCGCCAACGCCGGTCATCCGCCACCGATACTGCTCCACCTCGGCGGCCGCGCGGAGGTCCTGCGCGTACCGCCGGGGGCGCCGATCGGCGTGGGCGGGGTCGACTTCGAGGCGGTGGAGCTGGACGCCCCGGCGGGCGCCACGCTGCTGCTCTACACGGACGGCCTGGTCGAGTCCCGGCTGCGGGACGTGTGGACCGGGATAGAGCAGCTGCGGGAGCGCCTCGCGGCGACGGCCCAGCTGACCGGTCCGGATCACTCGCCGCCTCTGGAGGCGCTGTGCGACGACGTCCTCGACATGCTCGGCCCGGGCGATCGGGACGACGACATCGCGCTGCTCGCGGCCCGTTTCGACGGGATCGCGCCCAGCGACGTGGCGTACTGGTTCCTGGAACCTGAGGACGCGGCCCCGGGGCGCGCCCGGCGGCTCGCGCGGCGGGCGCTCGCCCGCTGGGACCTGGAGGAGCTGTCGGACTCGGTCGAGCTGCTGATCAGCGAGGTCGTGACGAACGCCGTGCGGTACGCGGAGCGGCCTGTGACCCTGCGGCTGCTGAAGACCGATGTCCTGCGCTGCGAGGTCGGCGACGACTCCCCTCAGCTGCCCCGGCAGCGCCGGGCGCGCGACACCGATGAGGGCGGGCGTGGGCTGTTCCTGGTGAACCGGCTGGCCCGGCGGTGGGGGGCGACGCGGCTCTCGGGCGGCAAGGTCGTCTGGTTCGAGCTGCCCACGCGGTTGTAGAGCACGGCTCGAGGTCGGAGCTGCCCACGCGGTTGCAGAGCCGCTCAGCTCGAGCTTCGGGCTGCCCACGCGGGTTGCAGAAGCCGCACAGCTCGAGCTTCGAGCCACCCACCCGGTTGCAGAACCGCACAGCTCGAACACGGCGAAGGCCGGACCCCGAGGGGTCCGGCCTTCGTCATGTCACCGCTCGGGACGCTCGTCCCCGCCGAAGTCCGGCGGTTCGATCGTCGGACCGGTCGGGTCCGTCGTCTCGGTCGGCTGGGGCGGCACCGTGATCGTGTCCGTCGGCAGCGGCGGCGTGGTCGCCGTCGAGGTCGGCGGCGGCGTCGGGTCCGGGGAGCCCGTGGTGGGCGGCGGGGTCGACGTCGGGGCCTCGGTGGTCTGGGTCGGGGTCGGGTTCGGCTCCAGGATCGAGGAGTCCTCGGTCTCCAGGTCGAAGCGGGTGTCCGAGCCGCCGCCGAGGGCTGCGGTGGTGTAGTCGCCCCAGATCTGGGCGGGGGTCCTGCCGCCGTTGGCGCGGCCCTTGTTGATCGTGTCGGTGAGGGTGACCTGGTTGCCCTTGGGGTCCTCGCCGAAGAGGCCGACGGCGGTGACCAGTTCGGGCGTGTAGCCGACGAACCAGGCGGAGCGGTTGTTCTCCGACGTACCCGTCTTGCCGGCCGCGTCGTAGTCGCCGGCCGCCCGGGTGCCGGAGCCGCTGGTGACCACTCCGGTCATGGCCTTGGTGACGGTGTCGGCGGTCTCGCGGCTGACCACCTGGTCGCCGATCGCCTTCACCGGCTCGACCTTGCGGTCCTTGTGCTCGGCGGACTTCACGATGGTCGGGGTGACCTTCACACCGTGGTTGTCGAGCGTCGCGTAGGCGCCGGCCATGTCCCAGGTGGAGGCGCCCATGGTGCCGAGCGACATCGCGGGGCTCTCACCGAAGTCCGGGCCGTCCTTGAGGCCGAGGTCGAGGGCGGTCCGCTTCACGTGTCCCGGGCCGACGTCCACGATCATCTGGGCGTAGACCGAGTTGATCGAGCTGTTGGTGGCCTTCTGGACGGTGACGGGACCGTAGTTCCTGTCGTCCTCGTTCTCCGGGGCGAAGGGGATGTTGCTGCCCACGACCGGCGTCTGGCTGTCACCGTTGTAGATGGTGCCGAGGCCGATCTGCCGCTCGTCCTGGGTCTTGGCGTCGTTCTCGAGCGCGGAGGTGAGGACGATCGGCTTGAAGGTCGAGGCGGGCTGGTAGTCGCGGCGGGTGGCGTTCGACGTCCAGTGCTCGGTGGCGCCGATGCCTCCGTAGAGGGCGAGGACCTTGCCGGTCTTCGGGTCGACCGAGGTGGCGCCGGCCTGGACGGTGGCGTCCTTCTTGTCGCCCTTGCGGTCGAGCTTCTCCTCCAGCTGTCGGTCGACCGCCGCGACGAGGGCCTTCTGCTTCTTCTCGTCGATGTTGAGGGTGATCGTCCAGCCGCCGGCCTTGATGTCCTCGGCGCTGACGCCCTGACGCATCAGCTCCTGGTTGGCGGCCTCGACGAGGTAGCCGCGCTGGCCCTCCATGCCGGGAGCGGCCTTCTCCTTCTGCGGGACGGGGAACTTCAGCGTGGCGCGTTCCGTGGGGTCGAGCCAGCCCTCCTCGACCATGTTGTCGAGGGTGTAGTTCCAGCGCTCCTCGACGAGCTTGCGGCCGGTCGGGCTGGCGGCGGTCCAGTCGTACTGGTTCGGCGCCTGGAGCAGCGAGGCGAGGTAGGCGCCCTGGGCGACGTTCAGCTTGGAGGCGTCGACGCCGTAGTACGACTGCGCCGCGGCCTGGATGCCGTAGGCGCTGCGGCCGTAGAAGCTCGTGTTCATGTACCCGGCGAGGATCTCGGGCTTCCCCATCTGCTGGTCGACCTTGAGCGCGATGACCATTTCCTTGAGCTTGCGCGTCGCGGTCTGGTCCTGGCTCAGGTAGAAGTTCTTGACGTACTGCTGGGTGATGGTCGAGCCACCCTGCTTGCCCTTGCCGGTGATCGTGGACCAGGCGGCGCGGGTGGTGCCCTTTATGTCGACGCCGTTGTCCTTGTAGAAGGACTTGTTCTCCGCTGCGACGAAGGCGTTCTGGACCGGTACGGGGATCTTCTCCAGGCCCACGATCTCTCGGTTGATCTCGCCGGTCCGGGCGAGGATCTTGCCGTTGGCGTACTTGTAGACGTTGCTCTGCATGGTCGCCTGGGCGTTTGCGATCGGCACCGGGACCATCAGATAGACCACGTAGAAGGCGCCCATCACGAGAAGGCAGCCGACGAAGAACGTGCCCAGGATCTTCTTCCAGGTGAAGAGTCGGCGTATCCGCCCGCCCTTCTTCCCCTGGCTTTTGTCCGCTCGGCCCATGTGCTTCGTCGCTCCGCTCGTCGTGGTCGCAGGTCCGGTGCCCGCGCCGAATCAGCTCAGCAAGCTAACACCGCTGATGCTGACAAAGTGCAATCGATCCGGTCTTTTCCGGACGTGAGAATCAGCACCCGTCCCCGCTGGAACCGACGCTCCTGGAACCGGGATGGTTGCGCATGGTCGGCCACATCACCCGTTATCACTGGTCACATCGCCCGATGTCGCCGAGCCCGAGCAGCTATACATCGTGCGTATACACAGGGTGTAGAGTGACAGGCATGTCAATCGGACACACCCTTCTCGGGCTCCTCGAGTCCGGTCCGCGCCATGGCTACGACCTCAAGCGCGCCTTCGACGAGAAGTTCGGCCACGACCGTCCGCTGCACTACGGACAGGTCTACTCGACGATGTCCCGGCTGCTGAAGAACGGCCTCGTCGAGGTCGACGGCATCGAGGCCGGCGGCGGCCCCGAGCGGAAGCGGTACGCGATCACCGAGGCCGGCGTCACCGATGTCGAGCAGTGGCTGCGACGCCCCGAGAAGCCGGAGCCGTACCTCCAGTCCACGCTCTACACGAAGGTCGTCCTCGCGCTGCTCACCGGACGCGGGGCCGCCGAGCTGCTCGACGTCCAGCGCGCGGAGCATCTGCGGCTGATGCGGGAGCTGACCCGGCGCAAGAAGGACGGCGACCTCGCCGACCAGCTGATCTGCGACCACGCCCTGTTCCACCTCGAAGCCGATCTGCGCTGGCTGGAACTGACCGCCGCCCGGCTCGACCGGCTCGCCGAGGAGATCCGCCGATGACCACGACCCCCCTGCTCCGGGCGAGCGGCCTGGACAAGGCGTACGGACCGACGCCGGCGCTCTCGGGCGCCGAGTTCGCCATCCGGGCCGGTGAGGTCGTCGCCGTCATGGGCCCCTCGGGCTCCGGGAAGTCCACCCTGCTGCACTGCCTCGCCGGGATCGTGCGGCCCGACGCCGGCACCATCGCCTACGACGGGCGTGAGCTGAGCGCGATGTCGGACGGCGAGCGCAGCGCCCTGCGCCGTTCCGACTTCGGCTTCGTCTTTCAGTTCGGACAGCTGGTGCCGGAGCTGACCTGTGTCGAGAACGTCGCCCTTCCGCTGCGTTTGAACGGCGAGCGGCGCAAGAGCGCCGAACAGCGCGCGCGGGACTGGCTCGCGCGTCTGGAGGTCGACGACATCGCCGCCAAGCGGCCCGGTGAGATATCCGGCGGCCAGGGCCAGCGGGTCGCGGTCGCCCGCGCGCTCGTCAGCGCGCCGCGCGTGCTCTTCGCCGACGAGCCGACCGGTGCGCTCGACTCCCTCAACGGCGAGCGCGTCATGGAGCTGCTCACGGACGCGGCCCGGGACACCGGCGCCGCCGTCGTCCTCGTCACCCACGAGGCCCGGGTCGCCGCCTATTCCGACCGCGAGGTCATCGTCCGCGACGGCGCCGTCCGGGACACGGAGTGGGCGGTATGAGGCTCCGTACCTGGGCCCGCGACCTGACGCTCGGCGCGCGGTTCGCGGTCACCGGAGGCCGCTCGGGCCTGCTCCGCACCCTCCTGACCGCGATCGGCGTCGGCTTCGGCGTCACCCTGCTCCTCGCCGCCGCCTCCCTGCCCGGCATGCTCTTCCAGCGGGAGGTGCGGGAGGCGACCCGCTCCGTCGACGGCAGCGAACAGGAGACCGGCCCCCGCGCCGACACCTTTCTCCACCTCGGGCAGACCACGCTCTACCGGGGTGATGCCGTCACCGGGCTCCTTCTGCGCCCCGAGGGCGCGCAGACCCCTCTCCCGCCCGGCGCGGCGAAGCTGCCCGCGAACGGCGAGATGCTGGTCTCCCCCGCGCTCCGCGAGCTGCTCGACTCCCCCGACGGCGCCCTCCTCAAGGAACGAATCCCCTACAAGGCCGTCGGGACGATCGGCGACGCCGGACTCATCGGCCCGGCCGAGCTGCGCTATGTCGCCCAGGTCGACTTCCTCACCACCGACAACTACGACGGGCGCGGATCGCGCTACGGCTGGTCGGTGCCCGCGGAACCGTTCAACGCGTTCCTGATCCTCCTCGTCCTCGTCGCCTCCGTCGTCCTGCTGCTCCCGGTGCTCGTCTTCGTCGCGACCGCCGTCCGCTTCGGCGGCGAGCAGCGCGACCGCCGGCTCGCGGCGCTCCGTCTCGTCGGCGCGGACACCGCGACGACCCGGCGGATCGCGGCCGGCGAGTCCCTGGCGGGCGCACTCCTCGGCCTCGCGGTCGGTGTCGGACTCTTCGCGGTGGCCCGCCAGTTCGCCGGTACGGTCACCGTCTGGGACGTCAACGCCTTCCCGTCCGACGTCGTGCCGATGCCCGCCCTCGCCGCGCTCGTCCTCCTCGTCGTACCGGTCGCCTCGGTCGTCGTCACGCTCTTCGCGCTGCGAGGAGTGGCGATCGAGCCGCTCGGCGTCGTCCGGTCCGCCGCACCGCGCCGCCGCCGACTGTGGTGGCGGGTGCTGCTCCTGGCGGCCGGCGTGGCCATGCTCGTCCCGCTGTTCGGGACGGTGGAGCTGAACCGGACCGCGATCGACACCGTGGGGATCGGAGCGGGCGTCGCCCTCGCCCTGATCGGCCTCACCACCCTGCTGCCATGGCTCGTCGAGGCCGGTGTGAAGCGGCTGCACAGGGGGCCGGTGTCCTGGCAACTGGCCGTCCGCAGGCTCCAGCTGAGCAGCGGAACTGCGGCCCGCGCCGTCAGCGGCATCGTCGTCGCCGCAGCCGGCGCGATCGCGCTCCAGATGCTCTTCCAGGCGATGGAGAACGACTTCACGCAGGCCACGGGCGAGGACTCCACGCGGGCCCAGCTCGTGGCCGAGACCGAGGCGACGACCGGCGACGAGGCGCGGGAGATGATCACCCGCTTCGAGAAGACCCGGGGCGTCAGCGGGGTGTCCGGCACGATCACGTCCTACACGTGGCGGCCGGGCGCCCTGAAGAAGAGCGAGGAATTCTCCCCGACCACCTCGATCAAGGTCGGCGACTGCGCATCCCTCCGCGAGTTCGCGAACCTGCCCTCCTGCACGGACGGCGACGTCTTCATCGCCCTCGCGCACGGTGCCCAGGGAGCACCGCCCGACAGCTGGGTCACCGAGACCGCGAAGCCGGGCAGGACGGTCGCCCTGCGGGACCCGGAGGAGCACAAGGGCCCGCTCCCCCAGTGGCGGATCCCCACCACCACCCGGATCGTGGACTCCCGCCCCGACCCGACGGGCATGTACGAGTTCGGGATCCTCGCCACTCCGTCGTCCCTCGACGCTGCCCGGCTCGACGATCCCGCCGCGCTCGCCATGGTGCGGCTCGACCCGGCCGTGCCGGACGCCGCCGAGTACGTACGGAACACGGCCGTGGCCCTCGACCCGACCTCGTGGGTCCGCACGCTCAAGAACACCGAGCGGAACGCGCAGTTCAGCAGCGTCCGCACCGGCATCCTCGTCGGCTCCACCCTGACGATGCTCCTGGTGGCGGCCTCGCTCCTGGTGACCACGCTCGAACAGCTCAGGGACCGCAAGCGGCTGCTGTCCTCGCTGGTCGCCTTCGGCACCCGGCGCTCCACGCTGAGCTGGTCGGTGCTGTGGCAGACGGCGGTGCCGATCGTGCTCGGTCTCGTCCTCGCCGTGGCGGGCGGGCTCGGTCTGGGTGTCGTCCTGCTGAAGATGACGGGGCAACAGGTCCTGGACTGGTGGGTCTTCCTGCCCGTCACCGGGATCGGCGTCTCGCTGATCGCGGCCGTGACGCTGCTGAGCATGCCGGTGCTGTGGCGGCTGATGCGGGCGGACGGCCTGAGGACGGAGTAACCCGTCGAGTGTGCGTACGACGCGTGGGCGCGGGTTCCTGAAGCCGGGGGGTTTCAGGAACCCGCGCCCACGACCCGTACCGGAAGGCGCTTCAGTGCGCCCCGCAGCGCCTCGGCCAGCTCCTCGAACTCGGCCTGCCGGGCGGCGCCCGTCCGCATGGCGAGGGCGACCTGCCTCGAGGGCGCGGGCTCGGCGAACGAGCCGGTGAACAGGGCCGTGTTGCGGGCGGTCTCGACCTTCACGGCCGTACGCGGCAGCAGCGTCACGCCGAGGCCGCCCGCCACCAGCTGGACCAGGGTGGAAAGCCCCGCCGCGGTCGTGGTGACCGGTGCCCCCTCGGTACGCCCGGCCTCGCGGCAGATGTCCAGGGCCTGGTCGCGCAGACAGTGCCCCTCGTCCAGGAGCAGCAGGTTGAGCTCCTTGAGCGCCTCGCGCGGTATGTCGTCGCGGCCGGCCAGCGGATGCCCCTCCGGGGCGACCAGCACGAAGTCCTCGTCGAAGAGCGGGAGTTCACTCACTCCGGGGACCCCGAGCGGCACGGCGAGCAGCAGCAAGTCGAGCCGACCGGCCGCGAGCCCCTCCAGGAGCGAGGAGGTCTGCTCCTCGTGGACCTGGAGGTCGAGCTCCGGATAGCGCCGGTGGACCAGGCTCAGCACGGTGGGCAGCAGATACGGGGCGACCGTCGGGATCACTCCGAGCCGCAGCACCCCGGTGAACGGGGCCTGTGCCGCCTCCGCCTCCTCCATCAGCTCCGCCACCGCGTCCAGGACGGACTTCGCCCGCACCGCGAGCCGCTCCCCGGCGGGCGAGAGCAGCACCTTGCGCGTCGTACGCTCGAGGAGCTGGACACCGAGTGCCTCTTCGAGAGCCGAAACCGCGCCCGAGAGCGCCGGCTGGCTCATTCCGATCGCCGCGGCGGCGTCGCGGAAGTGCAGCTGCTCGGCGACCGCAACGAACGCTCTGAGCTGGGAAAGACTGGGCTGCTTGCCGCGCATCGGGCCGATGTGCGGGCTGTACGGAGAGACCACTGATAACCACCTTCGATCAACACGAGGCAGTCTAGCTATTTCACTGATCAATGCACTCCGTGCCAGGATGAGCCCACGTCCAACCCCCCTCGGAAGACCCCAAAAGGGACTTCCTCCTGTGCAAGGAGAGCGCGTGCTCACTGTCGGTGACCAGTTCCCCCTCTACGACCTGACCGCCTGCGTGTCGCTGGAGAGCGGCAAGGAGTTCGGGCAGATCGACCACAAGTCCTACGAGGGCAAGTGGCGTGTGGTGTTTTTCTGGCCCAAGGACTTCACTTTCGTCTGCCCGACCGAGATCGCCGCTTTCGGCAAGCTGAACGACGAGTTCGCGGACCGCGACGCCCAGATCCTCGGCGTCTCCGGCGACTCCGAGTTCGTTCACCACGCCTGGCGCAAGGACCACGCCGACCTGCGTGACCTGCCCTTCCCGATGCTCGCCGACTCCAAGCACGAGCTCATGCGCGACTGCGGCGTCGAGGGCGAGGACGGCTTCGCCCAGCGCGCCGTCTTCATCGTGGACCCGAACAACGAGATCCAGTTCACGATGGTGACCGCCGGCTCCGTGGGCCGTAACCCCAAGGAGGTCCTGCGGGTCCTGGACGCCCTGCAGACCGACGAGCTGTGCCCCTGCAACTGGAACAAGGGCGAGGGCACCCTCGACGCCGCCGCGCTCCTGTCGGGCGAGTGATCTGACATGGCCCTCGACGAACTGAAGTCCGCCATACCGGACTTCGCCAAGGACCTGAAGCTGAACCTCGGTTCGGTGATCGGCAACAGCGAGCTGCCGCAGCAGCAGCTCTGGGGCACGGTCCTGGCCTGCGCGATCGCCTCGCGCTCGCCGAAGGTCCTGGCCGAGCTGGAGCCGGAGGCCAAGGCCAACCTCAAGCCCGAGGCGTACACGGCCGCCAAGTCCGCCGCCGCGATCATGGCGATGAACAACGTCTTCTACCGGACCCGGCACCTGCTGTCGGACCCGGAGTACGGGACGCTGCGCGCCGGTCTGCGGATGAACGTCATCGGCAACCCGGGCGTCGAGAAGGTCGACTTCGAGCTGTGGTCGCTGGCCGTCTCCGCGATCAACGGCTGCGGCCAGTGCCTGGACTCGCACGAGCAGGTCCTGCGCAAGGCAGGTGTCGACCGCGAGACGATCCAGGAGGCCGTCAAGATCGCCTCGGTGATCCAGGCGGTCGGCGTGACGCTGGACGCGGAAGCGCTCATCGCCGAGTGAGGCGAGTGACGTGACGAGAAGGGCCCCGGGGTACGAACCCCGGGGCCCTTCTCCGTCGCTGTCACTGCTTGAGCGCGGCCATCAACGCCCGGGCGTCCTCGACGAGGAAGTCCCCGATCCCCGACAGATCGGCGGACCTCGGCTGCTCGACGGCCTCCCCGGTCGCCGGATCGGTCTCGTACACCCCGATCGTCATGAGTTCGATCCTCACCTCGGCCTGGCCGTCGAGGACATGGATCCAGGCACCGGTGGAGGGTCCCTTCGGCGGCCTGTCCACGTACAGGAACGCCTTCTCACCCAGCCCGTCGACCCGATCGACGTTCTCCTCGTAGCCGGAGTCCTCGATCTGGACCTCGAACTCCGGTTCCGGGTCGGTCGCCCTGTGCAGCGAGTAGGTGACCGCCGCGTCGAAGCCGGTCTCCGGATTCCCCAGCGTCGCATTGCACCGGGCGACGTCCAGCGCGGGATGTTCCGTGGTCAGGCCGTTGGCGTCGGTCGCCTTCTTGCCGAGGGCCGTGGACAGCGCCTTCAGCTCCGACTGCTCGCAGAGGTTCGAGGTGGCCCGGTACCCGCCCAGGTCGGGTCCCCCGTCCTGGGTCCGCTCGTACGCGTAGAGTCCGCCGGCCCACACCGCCGACGCCACCACCGCGCCGCCCAGCGCCCACAACCAGGGAGGGCGCGGACGCGGCCGGCGCGGTGCCGGCTCGTTCCGTACGGTCTCCGCCAAGGGGAACTCCGCACCGCCCGCCAGCTCCGGCTCGGAGATCATGCGTCACCCCGCTCGGGTGAACCGGGCGCCGGGGTCGGCGCCACCTCGTACGCCGTCGCTCCGTGCGGTCCCGGTGAGCTGAGCATGGCCTGTTCCTGACTGTAGGCACGGAGGTAGCCGACCACGGTGTTGGTGACCGCGACCAGCGGCACCGCCACCACCGCGCCACCGATACCGGCGGTCAGACCGCCGGCCGCGACCGCGAGGACGACGGCCAGCGGGTGGACCCGGACCGCGCGGCCCAGGATGAACGGCTGGAGCACATGGCCTTCGATCTGCTGCACGGCGAGGACCACGACGAGGACCATGAGGGCGGTGAACACCCCGTTGGTGACAAGGGCGACCACGACCGCGAGGGCGCCGGAGATGACCGCGCCGACCAGCGGGATGAAGGCGAAGAGGAAGATGAACACGGCCAGCGGGACGGCCATCGGGACATCGAGGAAGTAGAGCCCGAGGCCGATGAAGACAGCGTCGATCAGTGCGACGAGCACCGTGCCCCGCACATAGGCGGTCAGCGTCCGCCAGGCCCGGGGCCCCGCGCCGGCGACGCCCGGGCGGGCCTGCGCGGGCACCAGCTTCAGCGTCCACTGCCAGACCTTCTTGCCGTCGTACAGCAGGAAGAGCGTGGAGAACATCGCGAGCAGGATGCCGGTCAGCGCCTCGACGACGACGGTGACGCCCTGGAGTCCGGCGGAGGTGATCTGCTCGGTGTTGGCGCCGACGGTGTCGCTGAGGTTCTTCGCGATGTCGTTGATCTGCTTCTCGGTCACGTGGAACGGACTGTCGAGCAGCCACTGCTTGAGCTCTTCGATGCCGTCCCTGACCCGGTCGGACAGGTTGTCGATGTTGTCCATGACCTGCCAGACCACGAACCAGCCGACCAAGCCCATGATCACGAAGCCTGAGACGGCGGTGACGGCCGTGGCCAGCCCGCGCGGCAGCCCGGCATGGCGCAGCCACTTCACCGTGGGCTGGAGCAGGGCGGTGACGAGCAGCGCGGCGACGAAGGCGAGGACGACCAGCTGCACGGAGCTGATCACCTTCATCAGCACCCAGACCGTGCCGGCGAGCACGAGCAGCCGCCAGCCGGCCTCGGCGGCGACCCTCATGCCCCACGGGATCGCGGCGACCGGGTCGGGCCGCGCGGCGACGGCGGGGGCGTAGGCCGGCGGGGCCGGTACGGAGACGGCGGTACTGCCGGTCCACGGCGCACGCCGCCCGGGCCACCGCGCGGACTCGAACGTGCCCTTGAGGTGCGGGCCTCCGCCGGACTCCTCCTCGGCCTCGGCGGCGGGTCGGGTGCCGGGGGCTGTGGCCGCATCGGTGCCGGGCTCCTGCCCGGGCGTGGAGGCGGACTCGGGCGTACCGCCCGCGTCTTCGGCGGTCGGGGGCGTCGACCCACTGCCGGTTGTGCCCGATTCGCCCGGTCCGTCCGGCCGTTCCGCGTGCGCCCGGCGCTCGTCCAGCCGGTCACCCATGCGACTCAGGCCCTCGCCCAGCCGGTTCAGCCACCGTGGCAGTCTCGACATGATCTTCCCTCTTCCCCCCGCTCACTCCCCCCGGGAGCCGTGGACCAGAAACCTACACGCATGAAACCCCCCACCGTAGGACGGTGAGGGGCTCCACAAGGTTGAGCTCGCCGGTCTAGTACCAGCGGTTGGCCTGCCAGAAGTTCCACGCGCCGCAGGGGCTGTCGTAGCGGTTGTTCATGTAGCTCAGGCCCCACTTGATCTGGGTGGCCGGGTTCGTCTGCCAGTCGGCGCCGGCCGACGACATCTTCGAACCCGGGAGGGCCTGGACGAGACCGTAGGCGCCCGAGGACGGGTTGGTCGCGCGGTAGTTCCAGCCGGACTCGTGGTCCACGATGTTGCTGAAGCACTGGAACTGCGAGGCCGGAATCATCTGCCGGGCGATCGCCTTGACCTCGGCGATGGAGTACGAGCCCTGGGCGGAGAAGCTCGAAGCGTCGCGGACGGAGGAACGTTCGGCACGCGCTTCGGCGTCCTTGCGCTCCTGCTCCGCCTTGTCGGCGGCCTTCTTCTTCGCTTCGGCGTCCTTGGCGGCCTGAATACGGGCCGCTTCCTCCGCGGACTTCTTCATGGCCGAGTCGGCCGCAGCGGCCTGGACGTCGGCCTGCTCCGAGAGCGAGGAGACCTGTACCTGGGCCTGCTCGCCCGCGGGGATGTCCGCGAGCAGCGTGGTGTCGGCCGCGGTGGCCTCGAAGTTGTCGTCCGAGGGCTGGGTGTTGCCCGAGGCAACACCCACGACGGCGCCGACGGTGGTGACCGCAGTGGCCGAAGCCACCGCGAATCCCCGGACCGAGATCCGGCTCACACGGTTTCCTTCCAGCATCGCCCACGCAGGTGACCAAGCGGGCGAAATCGTGCCCCTTGCGCTGGTCTCCGACGTACTGGGTCACAGAAGACACGGGCCCGTGGTGCTGTGGGCGGCATACGGCGAACGATTGTTGAGTTGTGTGGTGCAGCACCCTTGAGGGTGCACGTGTGCCGTATGCGGGGCCTGACGGAAGCAAGACTCTGCCGGACGGCGACGCCGCAAGGCAATTCTGCGTTGCGTGTGAAAGCTCACACCTCGTAAGTCACAGGGGTTTTGGCGAATTCTGCGGACAGCACGACGCCGCCCGGCTAAGCTCCTGCGCTTTGCCGGGCGGCGCCAACTCCCGTACGGGTACGGGACGGTGCGAAACGGGTCAGATCTGGCCGTCCTCCAGCATCTCGGTCACGAGCGCGGCGATCTGCGAGCGCTCGGAGCGGGTCAGGGTCACGTGGGCGAAGAGCGGATGACCCTTCAGCTTCTCGACCACGGCGACCACTCCGTCGTACCGGCCGACCCTGAGGTTGTCGCGCTGGGCGACATCATGGGTCAGCACCACACGGGAGTTCGCCCCAATACGGGACAGAACGGTCAGCAGGACGTTCCGCTCCAGGGACTGGGCCTCGTCCACGATGACGAAGGCGTCATGGAGGGAGCGGCCCCGGATGTGGGTGAGCGGCAGGACCTCCAGCATCCCGCGGCCCAGCACCTCCTCGATGACCTCACGGCTCGCCACCGCCGAGAGCGTGTCGAAGACCGCCTGAGCCCAGGGGCTCATCTTCTCGGCCTCGCTGCCCGGGAGATAGCCGAGCTCCTGGCCGCCGACCGCGTACAGCGGACGGAACACCATCACCTTCTGGTGCTGCCGGCGCTCCAGGACCGCCTCCAGGCCCGCGCAGAGCGCCAGCGCGGACTTGCCCGTGCCGGCCCGGCCGCCCATCGAGATGATGCCGACGTCCGGGTCCAGGAGCAGATCGAGCGCGATCCGCTGCTCGGCGCTGCGGCCGCGGATGCCGAACGCCTCCCGGTCGCCCCGCACCAGCCGGACGTTGCCCTCGGCCGTGATCCGGCCGAGCGCCTTGCCCCGCTCGGACTGCAGGACCAGGCCCGTGTGCACCGGGAGCTCGGCGGCCTCCGGGACGTACAGCGTGTCCTGGTCGTAGAGGATGTCCACCTGGTCGGCAGAGAGGGCAAGTTCGGACATTCCGGTCCAACCGGAGTCCGTGATGGCGAGCTCCGCTCGGTACTCCTCCGCGAGGAGACCGACCGAGGACGCCTTGATGCGCAGCGGCAGGTCCTTGGAGACGACCGTGACGTCGTACCCCTCGGCCTGGAGATTCCGCGCGACCGCCAGAATCCGTGAGTCGTTGTCCCCCAACCGGTAGCCGGCCGGGAGCACGCCGGGGTCGGAATGGTTCAGCTCGACACGCAGGGTGCCTCCCAGATCCCCGATGGGGAGCGGGGAGTCCAGGCGCCCGTACCTGACCCGGAAGTCGTCCAGGAGGCGCAGGGCCGCCCGGGCGAAGTAGCCGAGCTCGGGGTGGTGCCGCTTGGCCTCCAACTCGGTGACCACGACGATCGGGAGCACGACCTCGTGCTCGTCGAAGCGGGACACGGCGTTGGGGTCGGCCAGCAGGACGCTGGTGTCGAGTACGTAGGTGCGCCTGTCGGACAAGCGGCGCTTAGTGCTGGTCACCACGGAAGGACAGACCCCCTTTGACGACCCTTGTGAGGTCGGGGCGCGACGGAAGCGGTGTCGCTGCGGGATGGGACCGGGCTCTGGCCACGACGCGCGGGCCGAGCTCCGGCCCTCCGCTCCGTCCGTACATGTCCTGCACGGTCGTCCTGGTGCAACGGGCCTCCCGGGTGGCGGTCTCCGTGCCGCTCACTCTGGAAGGGGTATTCCCTCGAACACCCGCCGCCATGCCATGGCATATGACGACGTGTTCATACTGTGCCTTCCGGGGGACGACCCCCGTGTCCCCGGCCCGGACGACCCGCCCCGCGGCGGACTCCCGGCCCCCGTCGGGGCCGTGGCTGCCGGCCTCCGTCAGGTGCCGTAGCGGCGGTGCCGGGCCGCGTAGTCGCGCAGCGCGCGCAGGAAGTCGACCTTGCGGAAGGCCGGCCAGTGGACCTCGCAGAAGTAGTACTCCGAGTGGGCGCTCTGCCACAACATGAACCCGGACAGACGCTGCTCACCACTCGTACGGATCACCAGGTCCGGGTCGGGCTGGCCGCGCGTGTAGAGGTGCTCGGAGATGTGCTCGACGTCGACAATCTCGGCGAGCTCCTCGAAGCTCGTCCCCTTCTCCGCGTGCTCCAGGAGCAGCGAGCGGACCGCGTCCGCGATCTCCTGGCGGCCGCCGTAGCCCACGGCGACGTTGACGAGTATCCCCGTGTTGTCGTGGGTGGACTGCTCGGCTTCCTTCAGCACGGACTGGGTGCGGGCGGGCAGCAGGTCGAGCGTGCCCACGTGGTGCACCCGCCAGCGGCCGTCGGAGGCCAGGGCGCGCACAGCGTCCTCGATGATCGCGAGCAGCGGGACGAGCTGCGCCTCGGGCCGGTTCAGGTTGTCCGTGGAGAGCATCCAGAGCGTGACGACCTCGACGTCGGTCTCGGCGCACCAGCCGAGCAGCTCCTGGATCTTGTCCGCGCCGGCCTTGTGGCCCTGCTCGGGGGTTCCACCGGAGGCCTTGGCCCAGCGCCGGTTGCCGTCGAGGATGACACCGATGTGCTTGGGCACCTGGTCATGGTCGAGGCGGCCTTCCACCCGGCGTGCGTAGAGCCCGTACACCAGGTCGCGCAGGTTCACTGTTCTTAACCCCTCCATGCAGCGGCGGTCCCCGAAGCCGACACATTACTGCGCACGGGTCAAAGGCTCCCAGCCCGGGACTGTCACAAGTCCGTGATAAGCAGAGATACGTGACTGATTCCTCCCCGTACCGCGCCTCCGCGGACCGCTACGAGCACATGGAGTACCGCCGCACCGGCCGCAGCGGGCTCAAGCTGCCCGCCGTCTCCCTCGGTCTGTGGCACAACTTCGGCGACGACCGCGCGCTCGACTCCCAGCGCGCGATCCTGCGCCGCGCCTTCGATCTCGGTGTGACCCACTTCGACCTGGCGAACAACTACGGGCCGCCGCCCGGCTCGGCCGAGCTGAACTTCGGCAAGATCTTCGCGCAGGACTTCGCGTCCTACCGGGACGAGCTGATCGTCTCGACGAAGGCCGGCTATCTGATGCACCCCGGCCCGTACGGGGAGTGGGGCTCCCGCAAGTACCTGATGTCCTCGCTCGACGCCTCGCTGAAGCGGATGGGCCTCGACTACGTCGACATCTTCTACTCGCACCGCTTCGACCCGCACACCCCGCTGGAGGAGACGATGGGAGCGCTCGCCTCCGCCGTCCAGCAGGGCAAGGCGCTGTACGTCGGTGTCTCCTCCTACAACAGCGAGCAGACCGCCGAGGCCGCGCGGATCCTCAAGGAGATGGGTGTCCCGGCGCTCATCCACCAGCCGTCGTACTCGATGATCAACCGCTGGACCGAGGAGGACGCCCTCCTCGACACGCTGGAGGCGGCCGGCATGGGCTGCATCTCCTTCGTGCCGCTGGCGCAGGGGCTGCTCACCAACAAGTACCTGAAGGGCATCCCGGAGGGTTCGCGGGCCACGCAGGGCAAGTCCCTCGACCCGAACCTGCTCTCCGACGAGGTGCTGCGACGGCTGCACGGCCTGGCCGACATCGCCGAGCGCCGCGGACAGTCGCTCGCGCAGCTCGCGCTGTCGTGGGTGCTGCGCGACGAGCGGATGACCTCTGCCCTGATCGGCGCGTCCAGCGTCGGGCAGCTGGAGGAGAACGTGGCCGCGCTCGCCGGGCCGCCGCTGACGGAGGAGGAGCTGAAGGAGATCGACTCCTTCGCCGTGGACACCGAGGGCACCAACATCTGGGCCGGACGGAACTGACCCGTCCGGGTTCCGAAGGCCGGGGGCCTCGTCCCCGGCTCGCGGTCCTGGGGCCTGGTCCCTGGGGCCTGGTCCCTGGGTCCCGGTGCTGGGTCCCGTCCTGGGAAGGCCTGGGTCCCGTCCTCGGAGGGCCTGGGTTCCGTCCTCGGAGGGCCTGGGTTCCGGTCCGAGGAACGAAAAACGGGCCGGTCCGTGGGGGGGATACGGACCGGCCCGAGGGGGGGTTTCCACCATAACCCTTCATCCGCGGTGCTGCGTGCCAAGCGGCGCCAATGGTCTGTCCCGGAATTGCCGGAGCCCAGACAGGACAAGGGCCGTGGAGCCCGTTGGCGGGTTTGCGCCCCGGCGTGGCGGCGGGATCCGTACCTCCCAAGAGGGACCCCCGAGGAGAGGCCCCCGGTTGACGGCGCGCACCTCCGGCACAGGTCAGCGGCCGGGCACAGGTCAGGCGGCCTGCTCCGCCTTGCGGGCGAGGATCTCTGCCATGAAGCGGTCGCCCCACTCCCCCAGCGGCACCAGCGCCGTGTTCAGCGCCTCACCGAATTCCGTCAGGGAGTACTCCACCCGGGGCGGGACCTCCGGGTAGACCTCCCGGTGGACGACTCCGTCCCCCTCCAGCTCGCGCAGCTGCTGGATCAGCACCTTCTCGCTGACACCGGTGAGCTGCCGCCTGAGCTCCCCCAGGCGCGTCGCGCCGTGCGTGTGCAGCGCCCACAGGATCAGCGGCTTCCACTTGCCGCCGACGACGTCGACGGCCGCGTCGAGCCCGCAGTCGTACCTGGTCTTCCCCTTGGCCATCGCCAACTCCTCGATTCGTCCCGACTGTTCGGTCAAGGCGGACAGACTCCGACCTATTCCGGCCCTACCGTCGAACCATGACCGCTACCCCACCACAGGTCGGCTGGGCCCAGGCCGACGCCCGAAGGATCCACCGGCAGTTCCTGGACGAACCGACCGACGCGCCGCCGGCGGCGGTGGCCGCCGCGATGCTCGGGGCGCACGCCCAGGTCCTCTCGGCCGCCGAGCTGTCCCTGGCGCTGCGTACGGCCGAGGCGACGCGGGTCGAGGTGCGCGCGGCAGTGAGGGAGGACCGCACGCTGGTCAAGACGTACGGCCCGCGCGGCACCGTGCACCTGCTGCCGGCCGGCGATCTGCCGCTGTGGACGGGGGCGCTCTCCGCGGTCCCGTGGACGCGCGCCCTGCCCGACGGGCTGCGGCTGACGGAGGCGCAGACCGAGGAGGTCATCGCCGCGATCGGAGACGCGCTGACGGGCACGGAGCTGACCGTGGACGAGCTGACGGACGCGATCGTGGCCCGCACCGGACCCTGGGCGGGCGAGCGGGTGATGGAGGCCTTCCAGGACAAGTGGCCCCGCTGGCGCCAGGTGACCCATCTGGCCGGCTGGCGCGGGGTCCTCGCCTTCGGGGCGGACCGGGGCCGGAAGGTCACGTACACGAACCCCGGGGCACGCCCCATGGAGGGGACGAAGGCGCTGCGCGCGCTGGTGGAGCGCTATCTGTACACGTACGGCCCCGCGACTCCGAAGCACTTCGCGCGCTGGTTGGCGGCCCCGGCCGGCTGGGCGGGTGAGCTGTTCGCCGCGGCGGCCGGGGAGGGACGGATCGAGGAGGTCTCCTTCGAGGGTGCGGCGGCGTGGGTCGTCGCCGGGGACACGGAGTTCCCGGACGCGCCCGCGCGGGGGGTGCGGCTGCTGCCGTACTTCGACGCGTTCTCGATCGCCTCGCAGCCGCGCGAACGGCTCTTCCCGGGGAAGGCGTACGAGCGGGCGCTGGCGGGCGGGCAGGCCGGGAACTACCCGGTGCTGCTGGTGGACGGGGTCGTCGCCGGGGTGTGGCACCAGCGGCGCTCCGGAAAGCGGATCGCGGTGACGGTGGAGCCGCTGAAGCGGCTGACCGCGACGCGAGTGCGAGAGCTGGAGGCGCAGGCCGCCCGGGTCGGGGCGGTCCTGGAGGGTACGGCGGAGCTGACGGTGGGCCGGGTGGAGGTGGGGCCGCACGCGTGAGGGGCACGCGCGCGTGAGGCGGGGCGGACGTGCGGCGGGGCGGGGCGGGGCGGACGTGCGGCGGGGCGGGGCGGGGTGTGCGTGAGGCGAGGTGGGCGGCACGCGCCGGGGGGCGGGGCGGCACACGCGCGTGAGGCGGGGCGGACGTACGTGAGGCGGGGCGGGCGGCACGCGCGCGTGAGGCGGGGCGGGCGGGGTGTGGGCCCCGCCCACCGGAGCCACCCGAGCCGCGCCGTCACATCGTCCGACGGCGCAGGAGCGTCACCCCGTCCCCCTCCGCCACCAGCTCGTACCCGTACACCTGACGCGCCAGCCTCAGCTCCGTCTCCTGCACGTCGAGCCGGTACGGCCACTGCCCCTGCGAGCCCAGCCAGCCCTCCGGCGCCTCCCGGTCGTGGACGATCCATTCCGCGGTGGGCTGCGGCAGGAAGCTCAGCGGGGACCTCGGCGCCTGCTCCTCCACCGGGTACGTCGGGAAGACCACGACCGAGCAGCGCGAAGTGAGCTGCGGTACCAGCCGGTTGGAGGCGGCCACGGTCGCCCCGTCGGGGATCCGCGCCAACAGCGCGCGGGCGGTCGCGACGTGCGGGTCGGTGCGCCAGGTCGACACCGCAGCCACCTGCGCGAGAGGGAAGGACGGCACCAGGATCACCGTCACCGCCAGGACGGTGAGGAGCGAGGCGCGCACCTCACGGACCCGGAGCGGATACGGCTCGCTGCGCCACACGGACAGCGCGTCGATGAGAGCGGCGAAGACGACCGGCATCAGGATCGCGCTGTAGTGGAAGGCCGTGCCCCAGTGGGAGCTGGTCTCGGAGAGCATCCGCCAAGAGAGCGTCGGGACGGCGATCAGCGCGAGCGGCGAACGCAGGGCGAGCAGCGCGGACGGGGCGAAGATCAGGACCAGGGTCACCGCCTTGACCTCGGGCTGCAGCGCGTCGATCGGAAGCATGGCGAGGGTGGCGAGCAGGGAGCCGTCGGTGTCGGGCAGGTTGCCGCCGTAGAAGTACTCCCCGGCGGGGTTCACGGCCGGCAGCAGCACCTTGATCGCGAGGACCGAGCCGAGCAGCCCGCCGACCGCGGTCACGGCGCCGAGCCTGCGCGGGCCCTTGACGGCGATGTACACGCCGATGGCGGCCACGGTGAGCCCCAGGTCCTCCTTGACGAACAGCAGCGGTACGGCCCAGGCGACCGCGGCGCCCCACCGCTGACGGCCGAGCGCTTCCAGGGAGAACGCCAGCAGGGGTACGGCGAAGGCGACCTCGTGGAAGTCGAAGACGACGGCGGAGGCGATGCCCCAGCTCAGCCCGTATCCGGCGGCGACCGCATGAGCCGCCCAGGTGCCGAGCACCCGCTGGGCCCAGCGCGCGAGCGGCACGACGGCGAGGGCGAGCAGGGCGGACTGGGCGACGAGCAGACACGTCGCGGAGGGCCAGATCCGGTAGAGCGGCGCGAGGACGGCGAGGAGCGGGTGGAAGTGGTCGCCGAGGAGGTTGAAGTCCTCGCCGCGCAACGGGGCGACCGGGGCGCGGACTTCGGAGTAGGCGCGCACGGCCTGCTCGAAGATGCCGAGGTCGTACCCCGTGGTGCGCAGGAGGAAGTGTCGGCGCAGGGCGACGGTCGCGTACAGGAGGCACAGACCGGCGGCCCAGGCCCAGGGCAGGAGGGAGCGCTTGCGGAGCACGGGGGCGGCGGGCCGCTCGGGGACTGGCGGGGTCTTCGCGGTCGGTTCGGACGAATCACCTGGCAGGTCCGGCAGATCACCGGTCTTTTTCCACATATATGCGGATGCTAGGGCGTAGCGACGAACGCTCCCATGAGCACGCCGAACAGCGCGCCGCCGATCATGAACGGCCCGAACGGGATCGCCGACTTACGGCTCCCCCGCCGCGCAAGGACGAGGCCGAGCCCGTACAGCGAGCCGAGGAGGAACCCCGAGAAGGCTCCGACGAAGAGGATCCCCCAGCCGTACCAACCGAGGGCGGAGCCGAGCGAGAGCGCGAGCTTGACGTCACCGAGGCCCATGCCGTTCGGGTGGATCAGGAACAGCACGAGATAGCCGCCGCCCAGAGCGAGCCCGCCGAGCAGCGCGTGGAGCCAGGAACCGGCGTCGTACGGCAGGAGTTCGGCCCCGAGGAGGAGCAGGGGCGTGGCGGCGGCGAGCGGGAGCGTGAGCTGGTCGGGCAGCCGGTGGACGCGTACGTCGACGGTCGCGAGGAGCACGGCGAAGGGCGCGTAGAGGAGCCAGACCGCGAGCTCGGGGCGGGGGCCGGTGACGGCGGCGAGGGCGGCACAGGCGAGGGCGGTGAGGAGGGAGGGGGTGAGGCGGGAGGAGAGGGACGGGCCGAGGGAGGGGGGCGCGGGGTGCGGGGGCGCGGGGTGCGGGGGCGCGGGCTGGGGGCCGGGGTGCGCCGTACTTTCCGCACTCGCCGTACCGACCGAACGGACGCCGGGCGTACGGTCGCCGGGCGTACGGTCGCCGGGCGTACGGTCCGCGCAGGCGGCGCAGCCCGGGCCGCCGAGCCAGCCGCGCGCGGGGCCGACCAGGGCGTGTCCCGCCTCGCAGCTGTCCCGCCACCGCTCCTCCGGATGGACCGACAGCCGGTACGCGGCGCGTGGCACGAGCAGTCCGGCTGTTGCACCCCACAGGGCGGCGACGACGATCAGCGTGGCGTACACGCGCGGCACCCTACCCAGCCGGGCCGCTACCGTCTCCCCTATGGGGAGACCGGGGAAATGGCGTGACGGAGCGGGAAGTCTGCTCGTCGGGGAGACCTCCGCCGGAGGGGACCCACTCCCGCTGGAGATCGCGGCGTCCTACAGGGCGCGGCGGCGCGGCCTGCTCGGCCGGGACGGGATCGGGGGCGCCCTGCTCATCACCCCGACGAACAGCGTGCACACCTTCGGTATGCGCTTCGCGATCGACGTGGCCTACCTGGACCGTTCGTTCACCGTCCTGGACGTGGTCACGATGAGACCGGGGCGGCTCGGGATGATCCGCCTGCGGGGCCGGCACGTGCTGGAGGCCGAGGGCGGCGCGATGGCCGGCTGGGGTCTGCGGCCGGGCGTACGGGTCAGGGTGGTCCCGAGCCGAGGAGAGTGAAGGCTCCGTACACGCCCGACGCGAGCGCGAGCCCGGCGAGGACGAGGATCCGGTTGCGTACCCGGAGCCGTACGAGCGCCACCGCGGCCGGCAGCAGCAGTCCGAACGCGGGCATCATCAGTCGCGGTCGGGAACCGAAGTAGGCGGCTCCGATGAGGGAGACGACCACGACGGCGATCGTGTACACGAGCAGCGGCAGGGGCTGCTTCTGTCGTACGCAGAGGACCACCAGCCATGCGAGCAGACCGAGCGCCGCGCAGAGCCCGAGGGCGGCGAGCGGCGGCAGGCCCCAGATGAAGCGGGCGAGCGCGACCCCACCGTCGATGGAGTTGCCCCAGGCGGCCTGGACGTCGAAATAGGCGGTGGGACTGCCCTCCCGTACCCCGACGTAGACGATGTACGCGAGCCAGCCCAGGGGAGCGATCAGCACACCGCCCACCATGCGGGCGCGCAGCTTGCGTTCGCGGACGACGGTGACGATCGCGGTGATTCCGATGGCCGCGATGAGCGCGGCGGCGGTCGGCCGGGTGAGCCCGGCGAGCACGCAGAGCGCACCGGCCAGGATCCAGCGGTCGCGCAGCACGGCCAGGATCGACCAGGCGGCGAGGGCGGTGAAGAGCGTCTCCGTGTACGCCATCGACTGCACGAACGCTGTCGGGTACACGCCCCA
The DNA here is from genome assembly GCF_042264065.1 of Streptomyces sp. NPDC056222. Lineage (NCBI taxonomy): Bacteria > Bacillati > Actinomycetota > Actinomycetes > Kitasatosporales > Streptomycetaceae > Streptomyces > Streptomyces sp. NPDC056222. The sequence goes on from NZ_JBHJTL010000056.1 coordinate 48,467, forward strand.
GAGGACGGCGAGGGCGACTCCGGCCTGCCGGCCCGCCGCATGGCTGCCGACTGCGTAGATCCCCCAGGCGGCGGCGAGCGAGGCGGCCCAGGAGACGAGCAGACCGGCGGTGGCGGCGTCGACGGGGAGGACGGTGGACAGGGCCCGTTCGAGGGCCGGGAAGAGGGGGAAGAAGGCGAGGTCGGAGTGGACGCTCCCGTTGGGGAGGGTGACCTGGTAGCCGTACCCGTTCTCCGCGATGCGGACGTACCAGACGGCGTCCCATCGACCCGTCAGCCGGTGCAGCCCGTCCTTGCCGGCCACGGCAGCGGCGACGGCGAGGACCGCGAGGCCGATGACGCGGGTGGCGGCGTAGCCCCCGAGGGCGGCGGCGAGGGATTCCGGGGGACGGGGTCGGTCTGGGGACATGCGCTCGATTATGTCGGGGGCACTTGGGGGGTCGGTCAGGAGGACGGCGGGAAGGACTGCGGGAAGGCGGTACGCCTCCCCTGTCCACCCGTCCTCCGCTCCCCCTCCCGCGGTTCTCACCCACCGGGCCGGATCCTCCCGAACCGTGCGGCCATGACGGGACCGAGCTGGAGGACGATGGCGTGGCCGGGCTCGTCGGGGTAGGGCAGGTCGTTGAGGAACGAGGTGACGATGACCTCGTCGATGCCGAGGACTCCACGTCCGCTCTGCTCCTCGAGGAAGTCGAGGGTGCGGCGCCAGTCGGCCGTGCCCGGGGCCTCGCCGAGGAACGAGCGCACGGTGTCCTGGACGACGTCCCAGAAGAACACGTGGGGCAGTACGCCGCCCTGGTTGAAGACGTGGGTGTCGAAGGCGTCCCGGAATTCGGGGATGTGGTTCACGAGGTCGCTGACCAATTGCACGCTCGGCGTTGTCGTCGTCATCAGCAGTCCACTCCGGAGGAGTCCTGGTGCCCGTTTCGACCAGGATGCGGCATGAGGGCGAGGGTTATCCACAGGGGGTGCGAACTGTCGGGTCTCCGTGGATCGTTGGAGCCATGCACGACTTGGCGAGACTGGCGCGTGGCGGGGTGCTCCTGACCGCGTGGGCGTACGCGGCGGGTTGGCCAGGGGGCGGCCGACTGGGGAGGCGACTGCGCCATGAGGGGTGGCAGCGGATCGGTCGGGGCGTGTGGGCGGTCCCGGGGAAGGAGGTGGATTGGAAGGTCAGGGCGAGCGCGGTCCAGCTGCTGCGTCCGGAGCTGGTGTGCAGCCACGGCACGGCGGCGGCGCTGCACCGGGTCGAGGTCCTGGACGCGAAGGAGGAGGTGGGGGAGGTACTGGAATTCACCGCGAGCCGAGGGGGCGGCGGTGGATCCGCCCGGACGGACCTGAGGGTCCACAGGACGGGCGGGCTCACCGAAGGGGACACCTGCGTCCGGGCAGGCCTCCGGGTGACGAGCCCGGCGCGGACGGTCGGCGACCTGATGCGGAGCTGCGGCACGCGCGAGGGGGCGGTGGTCGCGGCGGACTCGGCTCTGTCCCGCCGCACGGTCCGGGGCATACGCCGCGAGCCGATCGTCCACCACGAGGCCCTGGCGGCCGAACTGACCGCCCGCAGACCGGGCGCGCCCCGGGCGCGCCGCTGGCTCCCTCTGACGAACGCGGCCTCGGGCTCCCCGGCGGAGACGATCGCCCGCCTCCGCATGCACGACGCCGGCCTCCACCCGGAATGCCAACCCCTCCTCCACTCCCGCTCGGGCCGCACCCTCCGCCCGGACTTCCTCTTCCGCGAGGCGGGCCTGGCGATCGAGATCGAGGGCTACGCCTTCCACGGCACCCGCCAGGCCCATGCCCGCGACATCCGCCGCTTCAACGAACTCACGAACTGCCCGGCGATCCACAGAGTCCTCCGCTTCACGGCGACGGACGTCTTCCACCACCCGGACCACATGATCAAAACGATCCGCTCGGCGCTGGGAAACTTGGGGTGAGCGGGCCGGTCGGCATCGGGCGCTACGGCGCCGGGGGCCACCGGCCCTCGTCGACCTCTGGAGACGGGGCCTCGGGCAGCATCGGGGCTACGGGACCTGGGGCCACCGGCCCGCGTCGGCCTCTGGCTGACGGCAGCTGAGGCGAGCGGTCCCGTCAGCATCGGGGCTACGGGGCCCGGGGCCACCGGCCCGCGTCGGCCTCTGGCTCACAGCACCCGAGACGAGCAGGCCCGTCAACATCGGGGCTACGGGGCCCGGGACAAGCCCCCAGCGGGCACGTGCCTGGCGGAGCCTGAGGCGAGCGGGACCGTCCGCATCCGGGCTCCGGCACCAGGGGCCACCGGCCCTCGTCGGCCTCTGGCTCACAGCACCCGAGACGAGCAGGCCCGTCCGCTTCGGGTGCTCCGGCACCCGGGGCCACCGGCCCTCGCCAGCCTCTGGCTCGGCCGCCCTCGCTCCGAGTGTGGCGCCCTCCGCCGGGCCCTCAAGGGCGCTCCCTGCGGTCGCGTCGCTGCGCGATGGCCTCCGGCCACCCTTGACCGCCCGACTCCGGACGCCCTTTCACACTCGGAGGGCGGCCCGGGGGCGTGGCCACGCGGGGAGGCGGGATCGCGGCTGGGCTCGGCTCAGCGCCTGCCGCCGAGTGGGTGGGGCTGCGCAGCAGTTGAATGGGGCGGCCCGGCACCGGCTTAGCGTGTGACGGCCGGCGGGTAGCCGGGGCTCATGCCCCGCTGGTCACTGCCGGTGGGTGGAGAGGTGAGTTGATCAGCGCGAGCGACCCTAAGCCTCCACAACTCACCTTCGGCGGGGCCCAAAGAGCCCCATCCGGGGAAGTTACCGCGAGTAGTGGAGAGCTAGGGACACCAGCCACGACCAGAAGGCCCCACGCCTCCGCCTTTCGCTTCCAGCACCGGGAGGGGACGGAACTGCAGCAAGTCCGCCCACCCGTGCCCAGGACGTGTCTTCGCCACACCCACTCTCAGCCCCAGCTCCGGCTCCCACCTGCGGACTCCTTCCGCACCCCATCCAGGCCCGACCCCCTCTTGGACCCCCAACGCACTCAGCCTCAGCCCCCAGCACTCGCCTTCGGCCTTTCCCCTCGCCTCCTCGACCCCGTCAGGGTTTCGGGAAGGGGCGGGGTGGGGGAATGTCACCACCCACCCAGAGTGACCAGCAGGGCATGAATCCCTGCCACCCACCCATCGCAACACGCTAAGCCGGTGCCTGGACGCCCCATTCAACTGCCGCGCAACACCACCCACGCACCCGCAGGCGCCGAACCCGCCCAGGACCGAGAGAGTTGTCGCGCGGCCACGCCCCCGGCCGCCCTCCGAGTGTGAAAAGGCGACCGGAGGCGGTGGGTCAAGGGTGGGCGAAGCCCATCGCGCAGCGACGCGACCGCAGGG
>NZ_JBHJTL010000057.1:0-51753 GCF_042264065.1 Streptomyces sp. NPDC056222
GGGGGTGGGTCGACTACGCTCGCTTTTGGCGGGGGGGGGGGGTGGGGGGGGGGGGCTCCCGCCCGGGGGCGGGGGGGGGGGGGGGCCGGGCCCGCCCCCCCCCCCCCCCGCACTGCGTTCGGGGCCGGCCTCCCCCGCCCGGGGGAACGTCGGCCGAACCACCCGCTCGGCCCAACGCGGTCGACCGGTCCGAGGAGATTCATCTCTTCGGGGGAACCGGGGAACTGACGGCACCGAAGGTGACGCCCCCGCTCGAAGATGGCGGGCGTCCCGCCCCGATCGTGCGGCGCGACGGAGCCCAGGCCTGTCGGATCGGTCGCTGAGCGCGACCGGGCGACGCCGTCCGTATACCGGTGCGCACGAGGCTCTTGTGAATTCATTCACCTGACCCCTTGGCCCGGCGCACCCGTTCGTGTTGAGATGCGGGCCTGACTCAACAGCTCAATGGCGCGCTCGGGGAGGGCAATGTGGCGGACACCGCCATGTCTGGTTCCGAAACGACGGGTGGCGACGATCCGTCCTCTGCCTACGGCAGGAAGACGCCCATGGAGACCGCCATATGGCGACTCCGCTCACGCGGCTGCTGGACCGACGCGGCCGCTCTGCTCGCACCGCGCGCGACCGAACCGGCGGCGGCCCTGGAACGGGCGGCCCTGCTGATCGAGCGCTGTCTGTACACCGAGAAGGGCTGGGCCGAGGCGGAGGAGGCGCTACGAGCGGCCGAGGCGGTCGCGCAGAGCGACGAGGAGCGCGGGGCGGCCGCGTGCGAACGCGGTTATCTCGCCTACGCGTCGACACTGCTCGGCGTACGGGACCGGGCCGACGAGGCCACTGCGGCGCTCGGCCGGGCGGCGGCGCTGATCGGCCCCTCGGCCGACGGGCGTCCGCTGCTGGACTTCCGGCGCGGGCTGATCGCCCAGAACCTCGGTGACTCGCCCCAGGCGGCCAGGGCCGCGTTCCGTCGGGCGCACGCGGGTGCGACGGACCGGGGCGACACCCTGCTCCTCTCCTCGACCTGGCGCCATCTGGCCGGAATCGCCCTGCGCGAGGGCGAGTTGGCGGAGGCGCGGCACGGCTTCGCCGAGTCGCTGCGGATCCGCGAGGAGCTCGGCTTCCTGGTGGGCACCGCTCCGGCCCTGACCGCCCTCGCGGACACGGAGACGGAGCCGGAGGCGGGTCGTCTGCGGGCGGAGGCGGGACGGCTGTTCCGTCTCCTGGGCGGAGTGCCGACCTGGCTCTCGGCCCAACTGTCGCCCCAGCCCGCGACATGAGGGAGCGTCATATCTGCTGACGGAGAGCGTCGCGGGTCCCCTCGTCCAGCCGGAGGAGCGCTTCGTCCATGCCCGCGACCACTCCCCCGTCCGGGGTGACCACCACCGCACGGACGGGTGGCCCCGGGCGGAAGGACAGGCGCTGCTTCGTGTCGAGGTGGTGGAGTTCGATCAGCCCGTCGGCCCAGGCGATCGCGAGCGACGGGCCTTCGGGGGTCGGCGCCGCGTGCAACGCCACGACCGGGCAGGGGCGTTCGGCCAGGGGCTCGGGGTGCGGGTCCTGGCCGGGGGTCCAGAGGCGGACCGTGCCGTCGAGCCCGCCGCTGCACAGGAAGGGCGTGGGCGGTGCCTCGACCGCGGTGACCGCCGTGACGCGCCCGCTGTGCAGCGCGGCCTGGTGAATGCCCGTCAGGCCGAAGGCGTGCACGGATCCGAGGCGGTCACCCACCACCACGGACCCGCTGATCGCCGCGAGCGCCGTGCCGGGGTGCCGGGTGAGGGTCGCCGCGACGGCCGCGGTCAGCCGCTCCAGGTACGGCGGGCGGGGCCCGGGCAGCCCGCGCACCGTGTGCAGCCGGCCCCGCTCGTCCAGGAGCAGGAGGGTGCCGTCCGGCGCGGGGGCGAGTGTCTTGATGCGCCGGGCGGGGCTGGCGAAGGTCTGGCCCGCCCGGGTCGCGTCGGACGTGCGCAGCAGGCGCACGGCGTCGGTGGGTCCCGCGACGAGGAGGCGGTCGCCGATCGTGCCGAGCGCGGTGACGGGTCCCGGCCAGGGCGGGGTCAGATCTCCCCGTACCCGGGTCCACCGCACTCGCCACGGCGCGTCGGCGGCGAGGTGCCGCAGGGCGGGCCGGAGCCGGGGGTCGGCGCCGTCGCCCAGCGCGCCGAGGAGCACCAGGGCGCGGTCCGCGGGTTCCTGGTCGCGGCAGAGCGACTGTCCGGCGCGCAGCCAGGCGGACCGCAGACCGCCGTGCTCGTCGCCGGAGCCGCTGGTGTAGCCGGCGGTGACGAGCAGCGGGTCGGCCTCGCAGACGGCGACGGGATCGGCGAGATCGACCGCTGCGGCGGCGAACCCCTCCGCCGCCCGGCCCACCGAGCGCCGCTCGGCGGCGGCGTCCGTCCCGACCGGCTCGGGCACGTCCACCGACATGGCGCGGCGGGCGGCGAGGACGGTGTGGGCGGGGGTGTTCGTGCGGACCTCGACGACGAGCCGGATCCGGCCCAACTCCGAGAGCTCACCCAGTAGTTCGGCGACCGCCTCCGGCTCCGCCGCTCGGTGCAGGTCCGTCAGGACGAGGACGGAGCGGCGGGCTTCGGTGGTGGCGAGGACCTGGACCAGTTCGCCGGGTGTCCTGGCGACGACACCGAGGCGGTTCGCGATCGTCCAGGCCGTGCCGAGCGCGCTCTGCCCGGCGAGCGGGATCAGTTCGCGCGTCGAACGCCTGCGGCGCGCCCCGGTACGGGCGCCGTGCGCGGCGAGCCAGGAGAGCAGCGCGGACTTGCCCCGTCGGGCGTCACCGGTGACCAGACAGAGCCGGGGCGCGTCCGGGTCGGTGAGCCAGCCGAGCAGGGCCGCCGCCTGGGCCTCCGTACCGGCGGTGGGGCGCTCTCCGCGGGCGGATCCGGTCACGGGCACCATCCCCGTGCCGGGGACGGAGTCGCGGACGGCATGGGACACCTCACGGACGGCACTGTGGAAGCGGGCTGACGGCAACGACCTTAGTCGTCAGCCCTGCGATCCGGTGAAGTGCTCCCGTACGAGTGACTGCACGACGGTGAGATCTTGGGCGATGAGCGCGTCGAGGAGGGCGGTGTGTTCCGCCGCGTCCGCGACCAGTTCGCCGTGGCGGGTCGCCGGGGCGCTCATCAGGGGCCACTGGGAGCGGCGGTGGAGGTCGTCGGCGACGGCGAGGAGTTGCTCGTTGCCGGCCAGGGAGAGGACCGCGCGGTGGAAGGCGCGGTCGGTCTCGGCGTAGTGGGCGCGGTCGCCTCGGGCGGCGGCGGCCGAGGTGGCCTCGGCGAGGGGACGGAGTTCGGCCCAGCGGGCGGCCGGGACCGTACGGGCCAGGCGCAGCATGATCGGGATCTCGATGAGCGCGCGGACCTCGGCGAGTTCGGCGAGTTCGCGCGGGGTGCGTTCGGTGACGCGGAAGCCGCGGTTCGGCACGACTTCGACGGCGCCTTCGGTCGCCAGCTGCTGCATCGCCTCGCGCACGGGGGTCGCCGATACGCCGAAGCGTTCGGCGAGGACGGGGGCGGAGTAGACCTCGCCGGGGACCAGTTCGCCGCCGACGAGGGCGGTGCGCAGGGCTTGGAGGATCTGCCCGCGCACGGAGTGGCGCCGGACGGGACGGGGGACGAGCCCGGGGGCGGGAGGTTCGCTGTGGGTGTGCTCTCCGCGGACCTGCGCGGTGGGCGCCTCCGAGGGGTGCGCCGGGGGGACGGACATGCCGCCGCGCAGCTGCCCGGGGACCCGTACGGCGTCGCCGAACGGAGGGTACGGCTCCTGTCGCGCCCGCTCGCGCGCTCCGCCCTGCTCCACCCGGTCCTCCTGCGGGGTCGTGCCGGGCCCGGCTCGCGATGCCGGTGCCCCCTGTGCACCATATGCGAGACAGGACCGCATCGGGGGGTCCGGGGGCTTGCCCGCTGGACGGTAGGGGCAAACTTCGATCGCTTCGGGTAAGGTAAGGCTAACCTGCTAACGATCGCGATTCGGTGGTCCCGTATGGCCGTCCCCGCCCTGCTCCCCGCCCCTTTCACCTCGCCTGTCGCGGCTTCGTACGCCCGCCTCGGCGAGGTGTTCTCCGGCCTGCGGATAGAGGAGCTGGACCAGGCCGAGAGTGCCCCCAGAGGCGGCGGCTGGGTCGGCGCGGACGAGCTGGCGGCCGGCGGCACCGCCCTCGACACCTTCCTCGCCTGGGACAACGCCCAGGTGCTGCGCGACTACGGGCAGCAGGCCCGCCCCGACGTGGTCGCCAGCTTCGGACTGCACCGGTACGCCTGGCCGGCCTGCCTCCTGGTCACGGTCCCCTGGTTCCTGCACCGCCGGGTTCCCCGGATGCCCGTCCAGAACGTCGCCTTCCAGCGGGCCCTGGGGCGGATGACCGTCCGCGTCGAGGAGTTCGCCTGTCTGCCCGGCGATCCCGCCGCCACCCTGCCCGGCGCCCGGGTCGTCCCGGACGAGGAGGCGCTGCGCGCCGAGGTCCGGGCCTCGCTCGCCGAGCACTTCGAGTCCATCCTGGTCGGCTTCGGACCGCGGATGCGGCGCGGCAGGCGGGCGCTGTGGGGCATGGCGACGGACGAGATCGTCGAGGGCCTCTGGTACATCGCGGCGCTGCTCGGCGAGGAGGAGCGGGGGATGCGCGAGCTGGACCTGTTGATGCCCGGCACGGCCAAGCCGTACGCGGGCGCCGCCGGCTTCCGCGAGCTCGCCGGCTCGGTGGACGCCGACGGAACAACCCGCTCCACCCGGGACCGGGCGACGTGCTGCTTCTTCTACACCCTGCGCCCCGAGGACACCTGCATGACATGTCCGCGCACCTGCGACGCCGATCGGGTCCGTCGGCTCACGGCGACCGCCTGACACTCCCGTGGGATTACGCCACCCGCACGGGTGGCGTAAATCGAACACAACTCCCTTGATCCGTGCGGTCGTTCGACCAGATGGCACCTATTCGTATGCCGTGCGGTACCAATGGCGTGCTCTTGCCGCGAAAACCCTTGTGGGCCCTCCGAGGTCGGCCAGTATGGGCCGCCGAAAGGCCCTACTGCGATGCAAGGGACACCGCATGAGACTGACCGACATATCGCTGGACTGGCTGCTTCCGGGTGGCGTCATGGTGGCCGGAGTCCTGACGGCGGTGGCGGTGCTCGCGCGCGGCAAGCGCGCCGGTGACCAGGCCGCGGCCGAGGACTCCTGGGAGCGCAGCGAGGAACGCCGCAGACGCAAGGAAGCGATCTACGGAACCGCCTCCTATGTGCTGCTCTTCTGCTGTGCGGCGGTCGCCGCCGCACTTTCCTTCCACGGACTCGTCGGCTTCGGCCGGCAGAACCTCAATCTCACCGGGGGCTGGGAGTACCTCGTCCCCTTCGGCCTCGACGGCGCGGCGATGTTCTGCTCGGTCCTCGCGGTCCGCGAAGCCAGCCACGGTGACGCGGCGCTCGGCTCGCGCCTCCTCGTGTGGACGTTCGCGGGCGCGGCGGCCTGGTTCAACTGGGTCCACGCCCCCCGGGGCCTGGGCCACGCGGGCGCCCCGCAGTTCTTCGCGGGCATGTCCCTCTCGGCCGCGGTCCTCTTCGACCGTGCCCTCAAGCAGACCCGCCGTGCGGCGCTGCGCGAGCAGGGCCTGGTGCCCCGCCCGCTGCCGCAGATCCGGGTCGTACGGTGGCTGAGGGCGCCCAGGGAGACCTTCGGCGCCTGGTCGCTGATGCTGCTCGAAGGCGTGTCGTCGCTGGACGAGGCGGTCGACGAGGTCCGTGAGGACCGGCGGGAGAAACAGCAGAACCGACTGCGTCGGCGCGAGCAGGAGAAGCTCGGCCGGGCCAGACTCAAGGCGATCAACCGACAGCACCGGGCCTTCGGGCTCGGCCGGGGCGGTGGCCGTCAGGTCGAGTTGCCGGCCCTGACCTCCGGCACGGGCTCCATGGGATCGGCGGGCTCCGCGACGACGTCCACGGGGACGCCCGTCGCGGAGCCGGCCATAGCGGACCCCGGACAGCTGCCGCTTCGACACCGGCCCTCCCTCCAGGCCGTGAAGGGTACTGAGCCGCGGACGGTGGATCTCACCGCCGAGGACGACACCCAGACGCTGCCACGGCTCGACTCCCTCGAGCGCAAACTCAAGGACCTCGAGCAGCAGTTCGGCTGAGATCGGGAGCACACACGAACGGCGGGGCCGGCTGTCAGGCGGCCCCGCCGTTCAGTTCGAACCACACCACCTTGCCCACGCCGTGGTCCTCGACCCCCCAGGAGTCGGCGAGCTCCCGGACCAGGACGAGGCCCCGTCCGTGGGTACCGTCGTCGGCGACCGGTACCCACGGCTCGGGCAGTCCGGAGACGAAGTCGCGCACTTCGACCCGGAGACTGTCGGGGACGACGGTCGCGGTGACGACCGCGCCGTGGTCCGTGTGGATCAGCGCATTGGTGACCAGCTCGCTGGTGAGCAACTCCGCCACGTCGGAGGCCCCCGGCCCGCCCCACTTCCGCAGCATCGCTCGTAACGCATGACGCACCTCCGGCACCGCGGTGAGATCCGCGCATCCCACCTTCCTGAGCAGTTGAGTCGGCTGTCTCGCCTCCCCGGCCATAACCCCCACCCACATATCGGAACGACTCGCCTCGAACAGGCTCACGGGGATGCATGCCCCACCGACCGTCCCGCATTCATGCCGGAGCGTCACCGAACGGACATGGCGCCTACGGGCAGCTGTTGCGGGTGTCGCCCGCGTCGGTCGTACAGGTGTCGAAGCCGAGGCCACCGAACGCCTGGTCGTTGCCGGTGACGCCGTCCCGGGTGTCGAGGTTGTCGTTGCCCGAGTCGCCGTTGAGGCGGTCGTTGCCGCTCTGGCCGATCAGCCGGTCGCCGCCGTTGCCGCCGTTGACCACGTCATTGCCGGGACCGGCGTGGACCGTGTCGTTGCCACCGCCTCCGTTGACGGTGTCGTTGCCGCTGAGTGCGCAGATCACGTCGTTGCCGAAGGTTCCGTTGAGGGTTTCGCCGGTGCTCCTGCCGATGATCGTGCAGCCGCGGGCGTTGTTCACCGTGGTGGTCGCGGTGGCGGTGTTGTTCGCCGGGATCGGATCGGCCTCGACCGCCGCCGTCGTCACCCGGTCGGTCAGGGTGCCGGTGGCCCGGGGCTCGGCGACCACCGTGACGGTGGCGAAGGCGCCCGGGGCGATGGCGCCCAGGCCGCAGCTCATGGTGGTGGCGTTCACCGTGCAGGGGCCGCCCTGGCTGGGCGTGGCCGACAGGAGGGTGCCGGAGGCTCCGGTGAGGGTGTCGGAGACGGAGACCCCGGTGGCGGTGGCGGTGGTGCTCCTGTTGGTCACCCGGACCGTGTACGTGGCCTGGTCGCCGATGCTGATGGTGGTGGGTCCGGTCGCGGTCTTGGTGACCGCCAGGTCCACGGTGGTCGGCTGGGGCGTGCCGGTGACCGAGTAGCGGGCCACCGCGTGGTTGTCGCTGCCGTTGCCGGCGACGACGATCCTGCCGTCGGTCTGCAGGGCCACCGCGCGGCCCTCGTCCCAGTTGCCCTCGAAGTCGGTGGTCACCCGCCCGTCGCCGCCGCCGAAGTCGGTGTCCAGGGAGCCGTCCGTGGTGAACCGGGCGAGTGCGAAGTCGCCGTTGGCGACGCCCGCGACGACGATCTTGTCGTCGTCCTGGAGTGCCATGTCGTGCCCCGCGGCGCCGTTGCCGCCGAAGCCGGTGGTCACCGTGCCGTCGCCGCCGAAGGTCGGATCCAGGTCGCCGTTCCCGTCGTAACGGGCCACTCCGAACTGGGAGCCGACACCGGTCCCGTGGGAGCCGGCGGCGACGATCTTGCCGCCGGCCGCCAGCTCCACGCCCTCGACCGCGGTGCCGAACGGGGTCGACACCTGACCGTTGTCTCCGAAGGTCACGTCCCGCCCGCCGAACTCCATGTAGAGGCGCACCAGACCGAATCCGGCAGGGCTGGAGCCGCCCGCGATGATCGTTCCGCCGCCGTACACGGCCAGGGAGTGGATCGCGGAGTCGCCGCCCGCGAAGGGGAAGACGGCCTTGCCCGAGTTGTCGTCGCCGAAGACGTCCAGGCCTCCGGAGGCGGTGAGGCGGGTCACCATGGCGTCGCCGCCGTAGGAACCGCCGATGAGGATGTTGTCGTCGGTCCCCATCAGCACCGCGTTGCCGATGGTGGGGACGGTCCCCCCGAAGCTGGTGACGACCTTGCCGTCGCCGTCGAAGGTGGTGTCCAGGGAGCCGTCGGCGTTGTAGCGGGCCGCCGCGAGCTGGGGCCGGCCGCCTTCGACGGTGTCGCTGCGGCCCACCGCGACGATCTTGTTCGGGCCCGCCAGGGTCAGGGCGTGGGCCTCGTCGTCGGTGAAGCCGCCGAAGTCGGTGTGGACGATGCCGTCCCCGCCGCCGAAGGTCGTGTCCAGGGTGCCGTCGGGGTTGTAGCGCACCAGGATGAAGTCGTTGGGGCCGTCGAAGTCGAAGCCGATGCCGAGCGTGACGATCTTGCCGTCCGGCTGGATCACCACGTCCCGGCTGTCCTCGATGTTGGCGGTGTCGGTGATGACCTTGCCGTCGCCGCTGAACGTGGGGTCGAGGTCGCCGGGGGCGGCGGTCGCCGCTCCGGGCAGGCTCACGAGGAGCGCGAGGGCCGCGGCGCCGACCGCGGCGATGCGCCCGGCCCGGCGCGATGGGGAATGCAGGGGCATGAAGAACCACTCCGTCTGTCGGCACCTGGGGCCTCACAGCTTTCTGTGGGGCCGATGCCTTCCCGGTCGCGGCATGACGGGGCTGCGCCCACTGGACCCCGGGTTCCACCCCCAGGAGTGAGACCTCAGGGTCGGGGAACGTTGCGGAGGTTGGAGCGGGCCATCTGGAGCATCCGGCCGACGCCGCCGTCCAGGACGATCTTGCCGGCGGAGAGGGCGAAGCCGGACACCATCTCGCGGCTGATCTTCGGCGGGATGGAGAGGGCGTTGGGATCGGTGACGACGTCGACGAGCGCCGGGCCCTTGTGCTTGAAGGCCTCCTTGAGGGCGCCGGCGAGCTGCTTGGGCTTCTCGACGCGGACGCCGTAGGCGCCGGCCGCGCGGGCGATCGCGGCGAAGTCGGGGTTGCGGTTGGTCGTTCCGTACGAAGGGAGTCCGGCCACCAGCATCTCCAACTCCACCATGGAGAGCGCGGAGTTGTTGAAGAGCACGATCTTCACTGGCAGGTCGTACTGCACCAGGGTGAGGAAGTCGCCCATCAGCATGGTGAATCCGCCGTCTCCCGACATCGAGATCACCTGGCGGGAGCGGTCGGTGAACTGCGCGCCGATGGCCTGCGGCAGGGCATTGGCCATCGAGCCGTGTGAGAACGAACCGATGATGCGGCGGCGGCCGTTGGGCGAGATGTAGCGGGCTGCCCAGACGTTGCACATGCCGGTGTCGACGGTGAACACGGCGTCGTCGTCGGCGAGTTCGTCCAGGACGGAGGCGACGTACTCGGGATGGATGGGCACGTGCTTCTCGACCTTGCGGGTGTACGCCTTGACGACTCCCTCGAGCGAGTCGGCGTGCTTCTTCAGCATCCGGTCGAGGAAGCGGCGGTCCGACTTGGCGCGCACGCGCGGGGTGATGCACCGAAGGGTCTCCCGCACGTCACCCCAGACGGCGAGGTCGAGCATGGAGCGGCGGCCGAGGCGTTCCGGCCGGACGTCCACCTGGACGATCGTGACGTCGTCCGGCAGGAAGGCGTTGTACGGGAAGTCCGTGCCGAGCAGGATCAGCAGGTCGCACTCGTGGGTCGCCTCGTAGGCGGCGCCGTAGCCGAGCAGCCCACTCATGCCGACGTCGAACGGATTGTCGTACTGGATCCACTCCTTGCCGCGCAGCGCGTGCCCGACGGGCGACTTCACCCGCTCGGCGAACTGCATCACCTCGGCATGGGCGCCGGCCGTGCCGCTGCCGCAGAACAGCGTCACCCGATCGGCCGCGTCGATCATCCGCACCAGGGCGTCGATCTCGGCGTCCCCCGGACGGACGGTGGGGCGGGAGGTGACGAGTGCGGTCTCCCAGGCCTTCTCCGGGGCCGGCTCGGAGGCGATGTCTCCGGGCAGTGAGACGACGCTGACTCCGCCCTGCCCGACGGCGTGCTGAATGGCCGTCTGCAGCAGCCGGGGCATCTGCTTCGGGTTGGAGATCAGCTCGCTGTAGTGGCTGCATTCGGCGAAGAGCCGGTCGGGATGGGTCTCCTGGAAATAGCCGAGGCCGATCTCGCTCGACGGGATGTGCGAGGCGAGCGCCAGGACGGGGGCCATCGAGCGGTGGGCGTCGTACAGGCCGTTGATGAGGTGGAGATTGCCGGGGCCGCAGGAGCCGGCGCAGGCCGTCAGCCGACCGGTGATCTGCGCCTCCGCCCCGGCGGCGAAGGCGGCGACCTCCTCGTGCCGGACCTGGATCCAGTCGATGTCGGGGGTACGGCGGATGGCGTCGACGACGGGGTTCAGGCTGTCGCCGACGACTCCGTACAGCCGCCGGACGCCCGCCCGCACGAGGATGTCGACGAACTGTTCTGCGACATTCTGTTTGGCCATGCGTCCATCAACACATGGGCCGAAGCGTTACGCCTCCCAGACGGCCACGCCTGTACGGTCATCGGCGTACCCCTTCACCCTGAGCTGTATGTCGGCGAGGAACGCGGCCAGCCCGGGCGGCTCGGGGGCGTTCCAGCGCTCTGCGAGCTCCTTGGCGAGGGCGGGCTCGCCGCGCATCGGCTCGGCGAGGCCGTTCGAGGCGAGGAGCAGGGTGTCGCCGGGGCGGGCGACGGAGGCGCGGAAGCGGAACGGTTCGGCGGGGGCCGGGAGAGGCTCCTCCACGAAGGGGGCGCCCGGAGGGCCGGTGACGCTGAGTTTCATGGTGTGGCGATCGCCCTCCTCCGTCTCCGAGGGAGGGGAGCCGAAGCCCACGACGGGTGCGCCGGTGAGCGTGGCCGGTTCGGGGATCAGCGGCTCGATGTCCTGCCAGGCGCCGTCGCGGAGCCGGAACAGCCCGCCGCGGCCGATGCCGAAGAAGACGCGGGTGCGGCAGTCGGGATCGGCGGAGAGGAGCAGACAGCGCAGGCTCGCGGTGTACTCCTCGGGCTCCACGCCCAGTTCGGCGGCGCGGGCGCGGAGTCTGCCGAAGGTGCGGTCGGTGAGGCGGTGGAGCCCCGACTTCAGGTCGCCGCGGCGGGCGGCCCGGATGTCCTCGGAGAGCCGGGCGTGGCTGCGGCCGACGGCCTCGCCGATCCAGCGGCAGGCATCGGCTGCGGCGAGATGGGCGGCGTCCGCGGTACGGGCGCCGCCGGCCACGGCGACGAGGACGAGCGCGGCCTCGGCGTGGCCGAAACGGGCGGTGAGCAGGGCGTCCCTGCGGGGGTCGCCGCGGTAGCGGGCGGAGTCGCCACGCAGGGAGGCGGCGCGCAGGGTGTAGGTGCCGTAGCGGGCCCCGTCGAGCACGGTGTCGGCGACCAGATCGAGGAGCTCGTCGGGCCGGGCGGCGGGCAGTGCGGTGGGCTCGGACTCGTACGTGGGCGGTCTGTTGCCGATGTGGGCGGTACGGGGACGGGGCACGGGCGGCCGGGCGGCGTCCGGGACGGTGTCGCCCTCCGGGCGCTCGGGCGCGGGGCGCTGCTCCGGAGCGGGTGGTACCGGCCCGGTGGGCGGGGCTGCGGGCTCCGGGGGCGGGGGTGGGGCGGCGGGCGCCTGTCGTGCAGGTGGGGCCTCCGGCGGAGGTGGCGCCCCTTCGGGCACCCGCCCGGCGGGCGGCGGTGGCGGGGACGGAGGCGGGGTGACCGGGGCCGGTGGCTGCCCCGTGGGCGCCGGAGGTGGTGGGAAGGCGCGGGGGCCGGGAACCGGGTCGTCGAGGGGCTCCCAGGGGGCCCGGGGCGGCGGCTGCGCCCCCGGGCTCGTCGCCTGTGACGCCGAGTCGAAACGGTCGTCGAGTGTGTCACCCGTCGCGGTCGGCGCCGTGTCCGGTGCCGCGTCGTCGTAGAGCTTGTCCCACCAGTTGTCCCCCTGCTGAGTCATGCCCATATTGTCCACCGCGCGGGCCGCCGGAAAACGGGACATGACGAAAAAGAGGTCCGCCGGGCGACCCCACCCCCCACGGGAAGGACGCCCGGCGGACCGGCGTGATCAGCGCACGTCGTAAGCGCGGACCACGGTCTGGGTGACGGAGTTGCCGTTGGCGTCCGTCAGTTCGGTCTTCAGGGTGACCGGCTTGCCGGCCGCGCCCGCGTGGTTCACGGTCGCGGTCCACACACCGCCCTGCTGCGAGACCTGCGCCTCCGTCCAGGTCGTGCCTCCGTCATAGGAGTACGAGAGCCTGGCCGAGGTGAGCGCGGCTACCTGATAGCCCGCGTGACCCGTCGCGGTGAGGCCGATCTTCTGGCCGTCGGTCGCGGCGAGGGTCTTGAGTCCGTCCTCCGGAAGGGTGTACCGGGGGAAGAGAATCGGGATGCCTTGAGAGTAGACGCTCTCGTCGGCCTGGGAGGTGAATTTCCAGACCGAGTTGACGGATGTGGAGCGGTTCCACACCTTGCTGCCGATCTTCATCGTCCGCTGTTCGAGCGTGTACGTGCCGCGCTCGGACGGGACTTCGAAGACTCCGAACGGCCATCCGGTCTCGCCGAGGACCTCGCCGTCCTTGCTCAGCGTCAGCCCGCCGATGTCACCGAACGAACCCTGCTCGGCGTGGTGGGTGCTGTCGCCCCACATGGCGTTCGCGAAGCCGATCAGGTTGCCCTGGCGTTCGGCGACGAGGACCGGCTTGCCGGCCGCGTCCCGCGGGGCGGTCGGGGCGACGACGCCGTCGTACCAGCGCTCGGTGCGCTTCTCCCCCGCCTTGTAGGCGCGCTTGGACCCGATCATGAACTCGCCGAACGGGAAGCTGGAGGACAGCATCTGGTCCCACTGGGTGTCCCCGGGCGTGTAGTACTCGGTCCGGGTGCCCGGCGCGGGGACCGGCTCGATGGCGCCGAAGTAGACGGCCGTGCCGTTCGGACGGTACGCGGCCGCGTTGTCGATGAAGTCGGTGGCCACGCCCATGGAGCCGTAGGTCGACTCGGTACGGCCCAACTCGCCGTCCCGGACCCGGTAGGTCCTGTCGTCGCGGATCGAACCGGCCTCGGGGAAGGCGAGGTTGTAGAGGTACGGGCTCTTCGCCGTGGCCTTCCAGGAGAGGGTGACCTCGCCGGTGGAGAGCTTGGCGAGCAGCGCGGCGCCCTCGGCGGAGCCGATCGCGAGGACCGGGAGCCCGGGTCCCCCGAAGCCCGCGGTCGGGATCCAGCGGACGGGCGAGGTCCGGTGCACCAGGACCGCGACGGCGCCCGCCGCCTTGGCGTTCCGTGCGACGGTGGCCACGAGGTTGGAGGTGTCCGGGATGCGGACCAGGGCGACGCGGCCCTGGACGCCGGCGGCCGTCAGCTCCTCGGGGGTTCCGGTGCCCGCGTCGACGAGCGAGGCGGAGCCGGTGCCGTCGAGGTTGTCGGAGCCGAGGGAGGCCGTGTACGGGTGCAGGACGGTGCCGTCGCTCGTCTTCAGCTCGGTGATCTGCGGAGCGGCGGTGCGCCAGTAGCTGCCGAACTCGAAGTCGCCCTCGTCGGCGCGTCCTTCGACCGAGGCGTAGTAGCCGCGGATCGAGCGCGTACCGGCGGCCGAGCCGGAGTGCATCCAGGTGTCGGCCCAGGAGCGGGAGAACGCCAGGGTGGTGCCGCGCTGCTCACCGGGCTTGTCGGTTTTCACCGACAGCTTGTGGGCCTGGCGGGCGTCGAGGACGACGGTGGTGTCCTTCTTCACCTCGATCTGCGGGCGGGCCAGGTAGCTGAGCGAGTCGTTCAGCGTGGCGCCCTCGCCGGTGTCGGCGGTGGTGACGAAGGAGGTGAGGAAGTAGCTGCCGGGCCTGACCTGGAAGACCTGGTCGGTGGCGCCCTCGTTGAAGCGGCGCTCGCCGCCGGCGGTGTCGGTGCCGATGAGGTCCAGGGACGAGGCGCCGGCGGCGGGCTTGCCCTGACGGTCGATCAGTTTGACCCGCAGGGTGACCGTCTCGGGCTGGACGTAGAGCGAGAACGGCGTGGAGACGTGGACACCGCCGGGGCCGGTGGCGACGACCCGGCCGGTGACGTCGCCGTACTGGGCGCGCTCCAGGTGGGCGGTCGGGTCCAGGTGCAGCGGGACCTCGACGGTCGCACCGGCCGGGACGGTGACCGTGCGCTTGCCGAGGCGGGCGACCGAGGACCGGACGCGCGAGCCGTCGTTGCCGGTGACCTTCTCGACGGCGAGCGTCAGGGTGACGGCCTTGTCGGAGGTGTTGGTGTAGGGGACGGTGACCGAGGTGCGGTCGCTGTCGTCCTGGGGCCAGTTGAAGGTGCCGCCCTGGACGGCGTCGGCGCCGAGGACCGTCTGGTCGATCGCGGCCTTGACGTCGAGGCGGCCGCCACCGACCTCGCGTACGTCGCCGGGGACGGAGCTCGCGGCGGACGAGACGAGCGCGGCCTTGATCTGCTGGGCGGTCCAGTCGGGGTGGCGCTGCTTGACGATGGCGGCGGCGCCCGCGACGTGCGGGGTGGCCATCGACGTACCGGACATGGCCTGGTAGGCGTACACGCCCCGGCCGCCGGCCGCGGCGGCGGAGATGCCGACGCCGGGGGCGGCGATCTCCGGCTTGAGCGTGTGGCTGAGGGTCGTCGGGCCGCGGCTGGAGAAGTACGCGGTGGAGTCGTCGCGGTCGGTGGCGCCGACGGTGAGGACGCTCGGGGCACAGCCGGGCGAGGAGACCGTGTTGAGCGAGGGGCCGGTGTTCCCGGCGGCGACGACGAACAACGTGCCCTCGTTCTGGGCGAGTTCCTCGGCGGCGATGCTCATCGGGTCGGTGCAGTCGGTCTCGGCGGCGTTGCCGAGGCTCATGGAGACGACGTCGGCGCCCTGGGCGACGGCCCACTCCATGCCCGCGATGATCCAGGACGTGGCACCGGAGCCGGAGTCGTTGAGGACCTTGCCGTTGAGGAGTTCCGCGCCGGGCGCGACACCCTTCTTCCTGCCGTCGCTCGCCGCGCCGGAGCCGCCGACGGTGGAGATGGTGTGGGTGCCGTGGCCCTGGCGATCGTCGGCGCTGTCGGAGTCGGTGAAGTTCTCCGAGGCGACGACCCGGCCCTTGAGGTCGGGGTGCTCGACGTCGGCGCCGGTGTCGAGGACGGCGACCTTGGTGCCCTTGCCGTCGAAGCCGGCGGCCCAGGCCTCGGGCGCGTGGACCTGCTTGGTCGAACGCTCCAGGGTGGCCTCGACCTTGCGGTCGAGCCAGAGCTTCTTCAGGCCGGAGGCGGAGCGGGCGGCGGGGGTGTTCACGTCCGCCCAGAACGCGGCGGCCTGCTTCTTGTCGGCCTTCAGGGCGACGCCGTCGACGGCCTTGAGGACCTGGCCGCGCTGGGCGCCGCGCGGGGTGGCGGGGACGGAGCGGGCGAGGTCGGAGCCGTAGACCGCGATCAGGGGGAGCGTCTTGGTGCCGGCGTCGTCGTAACCCTGCCGGATCAGGCCGGTGACGTTGAAGAGCTCCTCGTCGACACGGCCCGCGGCGAGGGCGGCGGTGGCGCCCTCGGGGTAGACGTACAGCTCCTGTCCCGAGCGGCGGGTCTGGACGAAGGGCACCGTCCCGTCCTCGCGCGGCAGCGCGGCGGCGGCCGGGTTCCCGGCCGCGTCGCGGGTGACCAGGACCCGGTCACCCGTCACCAGCGTGACGGTCGCGGCCCGCTCCCCGGCGCGGGCCTGGGCCTCGCTGCCGACCAGCGGTCGATCGGCGGTCGAATCGTCCGCTGGCCCGGCGGCCATGGACGGCGCGACCGCGGTGACGGCCAGGACGGCGGCGGTCGCCGCCCCCAGGGCCGTACGCGAAATCGGGCGCATCGCTCTCCCCATCTGATTCCGGGCAAGGGCAGGCAAAGGTCCCGAACCCGGAGGCTGTTGGTGCTGCGGTGGCGCCACATTGGCAGAGGTGAGGGTGGTGCAGGGATGATGTGCGAGGCGGGAATGCGCCGTGGCCGATTCCCGCCAGGGGGCCAACGGAACGAATGCGTCCGGTGGACGTCCCGGGAATGTCCGGGACGTCCTGGGACGTCCGGCGAGGGGTGGGCAGCAATGCTGGGAGCGATAGGGCTCGACGAGCGGCAGGAGTCCGCGTACCGGGCGCTCGTCGCGCTGGGCGCGGCCGAGGTGACGGACCTGGCGCACCGCCTCGCCCTGCCCGAGACGGACACCGAGCGGGCGCTGCGGCGGCTGGAGTCGCAGGGGCTCGCCGCGCAGTCCTCTGCGCGGACCGGGCGGTGGGTCGCGGCGCCGCCGGGGGTCGCGCTCGGTGCCCTGCTGACGCAGCAGCGGCACGAGCTGGAGCAGGCCGAGCTGGCGGCGGCTCTCCTCGCGGAGGAGTACCGCGCGGAGGCGGCGGAACCGGCCGTCCACGACCTCGTCGAGGTGGTGACCGGCGCGAGCGCCGTCACCCACCGATTCCTCCAGCTCCAGCTGGGCGCGACGGAGGAGGTCTGCGCGCTGGTGACGGGCAAGCCGATCGCGGTCAGCGGCCTGGACAACGACGCGGAGGAGATGGCTGCCGGGCGGGGCGTGCGCTACCGGGTGGTCGTCGAGCGGGAGGTCCTGACCCTGCCCTCGGGGATCATCGAGCTGTCGGCGGCGCTCGGGCGCGACGAGGAGATCCGGGTGGTGGACCGGGTCCCCACCAAGCTGGTGGTCGCGGACCGCGCCCTGGCGATGGTCCCGCTCACCGGCCGCGGCGCGGAGCCGGCTGCCCTCGTGGTGCACGCCAGCGGGCTGCTGGAGTCCCTGATGGGCCTCTTCGAGGCGGTCTGGCGCGACGCGCTGCCGCTGCGGCTCGGCGCGGGCGCGCAGGTCACGGAGACGGAGGTGCCGGGCCCGGACGCGACGGACCTGGAGGTCCTCTCGCTGCTCCTGGCCGGCATGACGGACGCGAGCGTGGCCAAGCAGCTCGACCTGGGCCTGCGCACGGTCCAGCGCCGGGTGAAGGGCCTGATGGAGCTGACGGGCGTGACGACGAGGCTCCAGCTGGGCTGGCACGCGTACGAGAAGGGGTGGGTGGCGCGGGGGTGACCTCTGCGCGGGTCGTGCGTGGCGACCCTGCGCCGGGTGGCCGCCCGGCCCCGGCCGGCACCCGCGACAGGCGGCGCCGCGCCCCCCGTACGTACCCCGCGACCTGCGAGAAGATCATCGGTCCTGCACGCTTGGCAGATGGGTGTGTGGCAGCTGTTGCTCGTCGCGATGGTGATGCTGCTCGGCCTGTTCGGGGTGTTGGCTCCCGGCGTGCCCGGGCCGTGGCTGGTGTGGGCCGCCATGCTCTGGTGGTCCCTCAACGAGCAGAGCGGGCTCGCCTGGATCCTGCTCGTCTCCTCGACGGCGCTGCTCCTGCTCACCCAGGTGGTCGTGTGGCAGCTGCCGCAGCGCCGGATCCGCGGGGTCGGCATCACCCGGCGGATGGTGGCGTACGCCGGGGTCGGCTCGTTCCTCGGCTTCTTCCTGATTCCCGTGCTCGGCGCGATCCCCGGTTTCATCGGCGGCATCTACCTCTCGGAACGGCTCCGCCTCGGCGGCCACGGCCAGGCCAGGGCCTCCACCCGGACGGTGATGCGGGCCGCGGGGACGAGCATTCTCGTGGAGCTGTTCTCCTGCCTGCTGATCGCCGGGGCGTGGTTCGGCGCGGTGATCTGGGGCTGAGGTCCTAGGTCTCACGGGCAGCGGACCGGGACGGATCGCCGATGCGCCGGGCCCGGTCGGCGCGCGACCCTGGCCACATGAGGGATTTCGACGGATTCAACGAGGACGAGCGGGCCTATCTGCGGACCCAGCGGCTGGCCCGGATGGCCACGGTCGACCCCGACGGCCAGCCGCAGGCCAACCCGGTCGGCTTCTTCCCGCAGGAGGACGGCACGGTCCTGGTGGGCGGGCTCGCGATGGGCCGCTCGAAGAAGTGGCGCAATCTCCGGGCGAACCCCAAGGTCGCGCTGGTCGTCGACGATCTGGCGAGCGTACGGCCCTGGCGGGTGCGCGGGGTCGAGATCCGCGGGGTGGCCGAGCTCCTGGTCGGACCGCACGAGCTCGGACCGCACTTCAGCGAGGAGGTCATCCGTATCCACCCCCGCAGGATCCACACCTGGGGCCTCGCGGCTACTTCGGAAGATCGATCTGGTACCTGATGAAGCCGGTGTTCCGGGCCACCTGGTCGTAGAGCCGTCGGGCGGTGGCGTTCGACTCCTGGGTGTTCCAGTAGACCCGGTCGCAGCCCCGCTCCCGCGCCCAGTCCGTCACGGCGGCGATCAGGGCGCGGGCGACGCCCTTGCCGCGTGCCTCGGGGTCGGTGAACAGGTCCTGCAGGTAGCAGACGTCCGGCCCGGAGGTGTTGGGGTGGACGAAGAAGTGGGTGATGCCGACGATCCGGCCGTCGAGCCGGGCGGCGAGGGCGTGCAGCCGGGTGCCGTCCCGGAAGGCGGTCCAGGCCCGCTCGTACATGGCGTCGGGCTCGCTGCGGCCGTAGAAGTCGATGTACGCGCGGAAGAGGCGCTCCCAGGCGTCACGGTCGTCGGGTCCCAGCCGGTCGATGCCGATCTGGTGCTCATGGGTGATCATGAGCTCATTCTGCCGGTACGGGTACGAGCTCCAGATACCTGAGGGCGTACGACCGCCAGGGCCGCCAGGCCTCGGCGTCCGGGGCGCCCTCGGGGGCGACGTCGGGGTCGCCCAGGGCACGCATCCGGACGAGGGCGGCCTGCGCGGCGGTGACACCGGGGACGGCACGCAGGGCCCGTTCCGCCTCGTCGCGGTCGGCGCCGGGATCGAGGCGTACGGCTCCGGTGGCGAGCTCCCTCGCGAGCGGGCCGGCGATCGGGTCGGTGGTGAGTGCCGCGGGCTCGGGGAAGAGGTGGGTGAGGGTGCCGCAGGCGCTGTCCAGGGGCGTGCCGTGCGCCGTCACCAGCCGCGCCGCCGCCTCCGGGCCGACCAGGGTCCGTACCGCGAACTCCTCCGGATCGGCGGCGCCCGGCGACCGAACGCCGGGGCGGGCCGCCACCCTGTCGGCGAGTTCGGGGTCGGCGCCGAGGCGCTCGGCGACGGCGTAGGGGTCGGCGTCCAGGTCGAGGAGGCGGCGCAGCCGCTGGACGGCGGTGGTGAGGTCCCGCAGGTCGGTGAGGTGGATCCGGGCGTCCAGCCAGGGCCCCGCGGAGCGCTCGTCGACGGAGACGATGCCGGTGCCGTACGGGAGACGGAGCGTGCGGCGGTAGGTGCGGGTGCCAGGGGTGCCGAGCACCTCCTCGACATGGGGCAGGGCCTCGGCGGCGAGCAGGTCGAAGACCTCGCGGGCGGCGTACGGGCCGCGGTGGGCGAGCCGCAGCGGCACCCCGGCGGCCAGGGCGGTGCGGGGTCCGGCTCCGGTGCCGGACTCGGTGCGCAGCTCGGAGGGGGTACGGGCGTAGATGCGGCGGATCGTGTCGTTGAACTGGCGCACGCTGGCGAACCCGGAGGCGAACGCGATGTCCGTGACCGGGAGCCCGGTGGTCTGCAGCAGCAGCCGGGCGGTGTGGGCGCGCTGGGCGCGGGCGAGCGCGACGGGGCCCGCGCCGAGTTCGGCGGTGAGTTGCCGCTGAACCTGTCGGGCGCTGTATCCGAGGCGCCCGGCGAGCCCCGGCACGCCCTCCCGGTCGACGACCCCGTCCCCGATCATCCGCATGGCGCGCCCGACGACGTCGGCGCGGACGTTCCACTCGGCGGACCCGGGCACGGCGTCGGGGCGGCAGCGCCGGCAGGCCCGGAAGCCGTGGCCCTGGGCGGCGGCCGCGGTGGGGAAGAAGGTGACGTTCTTCCGCTTGGGCGTCACCGCGGGGCAGCTGGGCCGGCAGTAGATCCCGGTGGTCTCGACGGCGAAGAAGAACGCGCCGTCGAACCGGGCGTCGCGGCTGCTGACCGCCTCGTACCGGGTGTCCTCGCCGGCGTCGTGGTCGCTCACGACATCCAGTGTGCGGGAGCCCCGGACACTCGGCTGGCGGTTTTCGGACACCGCACTGCCCCCGGGGCTCCTCTGCCGGGCGACCGCCCCGGACGGCCGGCGACGGCCGCCGGAAACGAGGTCACCGGCCTTCGCTACCAGCCGTTCCGGGACTCGCGCGCACGGCCGCCCCGCTTGATCTCCATCGCCGCGCGGCCCTCCGCGCCCTTGCGCTTCCAGTCCTTGAGGATCTCGGCCCGGAGCCGGGCGTCGGTCTTGGCGACGATGCGCTGGTTCTCGCGCAGGAGCTTGCGGTAGCTCTCGAGCCGGCGCACCGACAGCGAGCCGTCGTCGACGGCCGCCGTCACCGCGCAGCCCGGTTCCGCTTCGTGGGCGCAGTCGTGGAAACGGCAGTCCTCGGCCAGCCGCTCGATCTCGGAGAAGACCTGGCCGACCCCGGACTCGGCGTCCCAGAGCCCGACACCACGCAGACCCGGCGTGTCGATGAGGACGCCTCCCCCGGGCAGCACGAGCAGGTTGCGAGTGGTCGTGGTGTGCCGGCCCTTGCCGTCCACGTCACGGGCGGCCTGGACGGTCATCACGTCCTGGCCGAGGAGGGTGTTGGCGAGCGTCGACTTCCCGGCGCCGGAGGCCCCGAGCAGCACGCTCGTCCCGCCGGACACGACCGCGGCGAGCACGTCGAGCCCCTCACCGGTCTGTGCGCTGACCGGCACCACCTGCACCCCCGGCGCCACGGACTCCACGTCCTCGACGAGGTAGGAGAGCCCGACCGGGTCGGGGACGAGGTCGGCCTTGCTGAGCACGACGAGGGGCTGCGCGCCGGACTCCCAGGCCAGGGCGAGGAAGCGCTCCACGCGGCCGAGGTCCAGTTCGACCGCGAGCGAGACGGTGATGATCGCGTGGTCGACGTTGGCGGCGAGGATCTGCCCCTCGGACCGCTTGGACGAGGTGGACCGTGCGAACGCCGTGCGGCGCGGCAGCAGGGTCCGTACGTACTGGGGGTCGCCGGCCGCGTCGACGGCGACCCAGTCCCCCGTGCAGACGACCTTCAGCGGGTCGTGGGGAACGACGAACTCGGTGTCGCCACGCACGATGCCGACGGGCGTGGCCACATCGCACTGGCCGCGGTCCACCCGGAGGACACGTCCGGGCAGCAGTCCCTGCTCGGCGTACGGAGCGAACGCGTCCGCCCAGTCGTCGTCCCAGCCGTACGGGGCGAGCGGGTGCGCGGAGGTGGAGATGGATGCCTGAAGAGAGGCGAAAGACAAGGGGTGACCCTTCACAAGGGTGGCCCCGGCACGCGTCGTACGACGCGGAAAGAGGTAGGTCAGCCGGCGGCCACGGAGGTGGTGTGGACGAACATCGGGATGAGGGCAGCGCCCATCGACACGGCAGCCACAGTCACACCTCCTGGATCACGGAGAACGGCGGTTTACGGGCGGCCCACTGGCCGCTCCCGCAAGAACGATCACACCCTAACGAGGCTTCTCCCGGAAGCGCTACGCATTTTCTGCCGCCACTTCCAGGAGAATCGGGAGGATCACCCGGGCGTACGCCCTGAAGTCGCGGAACGGGCGGCCGGGGCCGCACCGTGGACGGTGCGGCGTCGGCCCGGAAGAGCCCGGCCTTGCATGATCATGCGGAATCCTGCATACTCTTCCTATGTCCAAGGTCCTCACCTCCCTTCCCGCCGGCGAGCGCGTCGGCATCGCCTTCTCGGGCGGTCTCGACACCTCCGTCGCGGTCGCGTGGATGCGCGACAAGGGTGCCGTCCCGTGCACCTACACCGCCGACATCGGCCAGTACGACGAGCCCGACATCGCCTCGGTGCCCGGCCGTGCGAAGACCTACGGCGCCGAGATCGCGCGTCTGGTCGACTGCCGCGCGGCGCTGGTCGAGGAGGGCCTTGCCGCACTGACCTGCGGGGCGTTCCACATCCGCTCGGGCGGGCGCGCCTACTTCAACACCACCCCGCTCGGCCGCGCCGTCACCGGCACCCTGCTGGTCCGGGCGATGCTCGAGGACGACGTCCAGATCTGGGGCGACGGCTCGACATTCAAGGGCAACGACATCGAGCGGTTCTACCGGTACGGCCTGCTCGCCAACCCGCACCTGCGGATCTACAAGCCCTGGCTGGACGCGGACTTCGTGACCGAGCTCGGCGGCCGCAAGGAAATGTCGGAGTGGCTCGTCACCCACGGCCTGCCCTACCGCGACAGCACGGAGAAGGCGTACTCCACCGACGCCAACATCTGGGGCGCCACCCACGAGGCCAAGACCCTGGAGCACCTGGACACCGGTGTGGAGACCGTGGAGCCCATCATGGGCGTGCGGTTCTGGGACCCGTCGGTCGAGATCGCCACCGAGGATGTGACGATCGGCTTCGACCAGGGCCGCCCGGTGACGATCAACGGCCAGAAGTTCGACTCCCCCGTCGACCTGGTCATGGAGGCGAACGCCATCGGCGGTCGCCACGGCATGGGCATGTCCGACCAGATCGAGAACCGGATCATCGAGGCCAAGAGCCGCGGCATCTACGAGGCGCCCGGCATGGCCCTGCTGCACGCCGCGTACGAGCGCCTGGTCAACGCGATCCACAACGAGGACACCCTCGCCCAGTACCACACCGAGGGACGCCGGCTCGGGCGGCTGATGTACGAGGGCCGCTGGCTGGACCCGCAGGCGCTGATGATCCGGGAGTCGCTGCAGCGTTGGGTCGGCGCGGCCGTCACCGGCGAGGTGACGCTGCGACTGCGGCGCGGTGAGGACTACTCGATCCTCAACACCATGGGACCCGCGTTCAGTTACCACCCCGACAAGCTGTCCATGGAGCGCACCGAGGATTCCGCGTTCGGTCCGACGGACCGGATCGGTCAGCTCACCATGCGCAACCTCGACATCGCCGACTCGCGCGCCAAGCTGGAGCAGTACGCCGGGCTCGGCCTGATCGGCGCCGGCCACCCCGCCATCGGCGCCGCGCAGGCGGCCGCGGCCGGGCTGATCGGCACCATGACGGAGCTGCCGGAGGGCGGCGCCGAGGCCATCGCCTCCCGTGGCGAGGTCGCCGAGGACGACGAGTTGCTGGACCGCGCCGCGATGGAGTTCGGCACGGACTGACGAGCTCGAGAGAGAAGGCCGGCTCGGCGCCTTTGGCGCCGGGTCGGCCTTCTGCTTGCTCCGGGCCGCCCCCCTCTTCCTTCCGTCATGGCATGGTCACGACTGCGAACTGTCCGTAGCATGCGCGTCACACAGGCAACATGGTTCTCGGGGTCGGGGGTTGTCCATGGACGAGCAGCGCGAAGCCCTGCTGGCGGACGAGCTGCACGCGTGGGCCAGCGAGCGGGGCAACGTGTACCGCTCGGCACGGGACATGGTCGTCGTCCACGGCGGCGTGACCGAACACCACCACGAGCACTACCACTCCCGTGGCGAGTCCACGTCCAGAACCTCCTCGCCCTCCGAGGGCGAGGAGTGCCCGTACCCCGGACTGCGCGCGTTCGACACGGACGAGGCCGAGTGGTTCTTCGGCCGGGAAGCCCTCGTCAGCAGGGTCATGAACCGCCTTGAGCTTTGCGTGAGCGACCACAGCCCGCTGGCCGTCGTCGCACCCTCCGGCGCGGGCAAGTCGTCGCTGCTCCGTGCCGGGGTGCTCCCGGGGCTCGCCCAGGGTCGGCTACCGGGCTCCCGGCACTGGCCGCAACTGCTGCTGACCCCCACGGCCGAGCCGCTGGCGGCGCTCGCGTCGGGCCTCGGCCGGCTCATGGACGCCGAACCGGCGCGGGTCACCGAGGAGATGGAGGCCGGCCGGCTCACCTCCTTCGTACGCGAACGGCTGGACCTCTGGCCGGACCGCCGGGTCGTGCTCGTCGTCGACCAGCTGGAGGAGCTCTTCACCGTCTGCCAGGACGAGTCCGTCCGCCGCCGCTTCGTCGACGTGCTCGCCGAGCTGACGGGTGCGGCGCCGGCCGAGCGTACGCCCGGCGACGAGACACCCGTCGCCCTGGCCGTCTACGGACTGCGCGCGGACTTCTACGGTTCCTGCAGCGCTTTCCCTCATCTGCGCGACGCCCTGGTGGAGCGTCAGGTCATCGTCGGACCGATGAGCGACGACGAGGTCCGTCGGGCGGTGACCATGCCCGCCGAGCGCGCCCGTCTGACGCTGGCGCCCGGTCTCGTGGACGTCGTCCTGCGCGACCTGCGGGGCAGCTCCCCACGCGACGAGGGCGCGTACGAGGCCGGGCGGCTCCCCCTCCTCGCGCATGCGCTGCGGGCCACCTGGCTGGAGCGCAGGGGCGACACCCTGACCGTCGACAGCTACCGCGACACCGACGGCATCGACGGCGCGGTGGCGGCCACCGCCGAGGAGGAGTTCGGGAAGCTGACCCCGTCCGCACGGCTGGCGGCACGCCTGATGTTCCTCGGCCTCGTCAGGATCGGCGAGGACGGCGAGGTGACCCGCCGGCGACGGACCCGGGCCGACCTGCTCCTCGCCGCCGCCGACCCGAAGGAGGTGCCGGATCTCGCGGAGCGCTTCACCCGCGCCCGCCTGCTCACCCAGGGTGTGGGGCGGGAGGGCACGGTCGTCGTCGAGGTCACGCACGAGGCCCTGCTGTGGGCGTGGCCACGACTGCACCGCGACTGGATCGGGGCGGGCAGGAGCGGCATCGCGGTACGGCAGGAGGTGGAGGAGGCGGCCGTGGCCTGGGAGCGCGGGGGCCGCAAGGACATGTCGGCGCTGCTCGGGGGAACCAGACTCGAACTGGCCCGTTCCTGGGCCGCGGGAGCGAGCCCGGAGGACCTTACGCCCCTGGTCACGCCGCTGGTGAAGCGGTTCCTTGCCGCCTCGGAGCGCCAGGAGCGCCGGAGCCGCCGGCTCAAGCGTGGTGCGGTGACCGCCGTCTCCCTGCTGGCGGTGCTGGCCATGGTGGCGGCGACGGTCGCGTTCCAGCAGAGCCGTAACGCCGTCGAGCAGCGCGACAACGCCATCTTCGACCGGGTCAGCGCCGAGGCGGACCGCCTGAGGGAGACCGACGGAGCGCTGGCCGCGCAGCTCGACCTCGTCGCCCATCGGATGCGGCCGACGGACCGGCTGCACACGCGGCTGATGACGGCGGCGAACGCGGTGCTGCCCTCGACCGTGCCGGGCGACTTCGGCACGGCTCCGTCCGTCGTGTTCGGCCCGGAGGGACGGCTGGCCACCGGCGGCGGCTCCCTGCGGTTCTGGGACGCCAGGAACACGGCCCGCCCGGTGGCTCTGGTCACCGAGCCGGGAGCGAAGGAGACGGCCACCGCGTCCACGATCGCGTACAACGCGAAGGGTGACCTGCTCGCCCGGGGCGACGTGGACGGCAAGGTACGGCTTATTGACGTCTCCGATCCGAAGCGGCCTGTGGCGCTGAACGCACCGTGGTCGTCGACCCAGCGGGGCATGGTGATGAGCCTGCAGTTCAGCCCCGACAGCCGGACGCTGGCCGTCGCCGTCACGGACAACTCCGGCAGTGAGACGAGCGGGACCGTGTACCTGATCGACGTGAGCGATCCTCGGCGGCCACGAACGGTGAGCAGGGTGGTCTCGGTCGAATGGCAGCTCATCATGTCCGTGGCCTTCAGCCATGACGGCCGCACCCTCGCCGTCACCGGGGGCACGGGGGGACCCGACGGCGACCGCAGCCTGCTCGCGCGGCTGTGGGACGTGTCGGACCCGGCCCGGCCCAAGGCGCTCGGCGGCGAGCTGGGCGAGCATCGCGGCATCGTCAACAAGGCGGCCTTCAGCCCCGTCGCTCCGGTTCTGGCCACTGGCGACAAGTACGGAAGGGTACGGCTCTGGGACGTGTCCGACCCACGTCGGCCGAAGTTGAGCAACACCTTGTTCCTGGGGACGTCGGCCAACGCGCTCGCTTTCAGCTCGGGTGGCCACCTGCTCGCCACCGGGGACGACGCGGGGAACATCAACGTCTGGAACGTGGCGGCCCCCGAACACGCTCGGACGATCATCCCGACGCTGCGCGGACACAACACACTTGTGAGCACTCTCGCCTTCGCGCGGACAGGACTCACGTTGGTGAGCGGCGGCGGGGACGGCAAGGTTCATCTGTGGCGTGTGCCCTCGGGCCTGTCCGTCCTGGGGGGCGGAAAGGCGGCCGAAGCGCTGGCGCTGACCGGCGACGGACAGCTGCTCGCGGTCGCTTCGGGCCCTCAGGTCACGCTGTTCGACCTCTCCGACCCGACGTACCTGAAGTACGTCGGTGGGTTCACGGGCTCCTACGGCACCGTGTCCTCCCTGGCCTTCCTGCCGCGCGGAAGCGGCACGTCAGGGAAGAACGTGCTGGCCACCGGCGGCCAGCGCGGCGACGTCCGGCTGTGGGACGTGTCGGCGCCCACTCGGCCGCTGGCCATCGGCAACTCGCTGCCGGGACAGTCGGAACCCGTCTCCGCGCTGGCCGTCGGCGCCGACGGAAGCACGCTGGTGGCGGCGTCGATGGACCTCGACGGCGGCTACGACGGTGGCCTCCGCGCCTGGAACGTGGCCGATCCGACGCGTCCTACCCCGCTCGGCGGCGAGCTCGACGAGGATGAGCTGGCGACCAAGGCCCTGGCCGTCGGAAGCGGTTCGGGCCACCTCTACTCGGCGCAGGCCGTGGGCGATGTCCGGGCCTGGCGAACGGCCAAGGGGGCCGCTCCCGTACGCGACGGTGGTCAGTTCGACGCCAAAGCCGTCATCTCCCTCGACGCCCATCCACGCGCCCCGCTGGTGGCGACGGGTGGTGCGGACAGCCGTGTCAGGCTCTTCGACGTGTCCCGGCCGGCCTCCCCCAAAGCCGTCGGCAAGCCGCCGCTCGCCGGAGGCATCGTGTGGAGCGTCGGCTTCGCCCCGGACGGCACCATGCTCGCGAGCGGCAACTCCATCGGCCAGGTCCGGCTCTGGAACACCGCGGATCCCGCTCACTCCACCGCCTACGGTCTCCCCGTCACCGGGCACAACGCCGCGGTCAGCGCCCTGCGGTACACCCCGCGTGGCGACGTCCTGGTGACCGCCGGCCAGGACGGCACCGTACGCCTCTGGCAGACCGATCCGGCCCGCGCCCGAGCGATCCTGTGCGCGTCGACGCGCTCGGCGATGAAACCCGACGTGTGGAAGGAGTACGTGTCCCCGGCCCTGCCCTACGACCCGCCCTGCGGCAAGTGACGGGCGGCGTTCGGGAGCTGTCGGTCTCATCCCAGTTCGACGGGTGCCCTCACCAGGGAGCCGTACTCCGTCCAGGAGCCGTCGTAGTTCTTGACGTCCGGGTAGCCGAGGAGTTCGTGGAGCGCGAACCAGGTGTGCGAGGAGCGTTCGCCGATGCGGCAGTAGGCGATGATCTCCCGCTCGGGGGTGATGCCCTTACCCGCGTACAACTCCTTCAGCTCGTCCGCGGACTTGAACGTCCCGTCCTCGTTGGCCGCCTGTGACCAGGGGACGTTGGACGCCCCGGGAATGTGGCCGGGGACCTGGGCCTGTTCCTGGGGCAGGTGCGGCGGCGCCAGCCTCTCTCCGCGGTACTCCTCGGGGGACCGTACGTCGACCATGCGGGCCGCGGACCCGACGTTGTCGAGGACCTCACTCCGCATCGCGCGGAACTGGGGATTCTCCTGGCCGGTCACGGTGTAGTCGGTGCGCCGGTGTTCCGTGACCATCCGGGTCATGCCCCGGCTCTCCAGTTCCCACTTCTTCCGTCCGCCGTCGAGCAGCTTCGCCTTGTTGAAGCCGCGCAGCCGGAGGATCCAGTAGGCGTACGCCGCGAACCAGTTGTCGTTCCCCCCGTACAGGATCACCGTGGTGTCGTCGGCGACGCCCGCGGCGGCCAGAAGGTCGCCGAGAGCCTCCCGGTCCAGGTAGTCGCGGCCCACCGCGGTGTGCAGGTCGGTGGTCCAGTTCCAGCCCACGGCCCCCGGAATGTGGGCGTGTTCGAAGGCGGTCGTGTCCTCGTCCACGTCGATGACGCGAACGGTCGGGTCGTCGAGGTGGGCGGCCAGCCACTCGGTGTCGACCAGGGTCTCCGGATGCGCGTAGCCATTCGTGCCCATCGTCTTCTCCGTTCTCCCGTACGCCTCGTGCGCTTCGTGCGCCTCATCCGTGCGTCGTCAGATCCCCGACACCTCCTCGTACCACCGCCGTGACGGGGACGCCCGCCCGGTCGAGCAGGCCGGCCGCGATCGTCGCCCGGCGGCCGCTCCCGCAGACCGTCCAGACCTCGCGGTCCCGAGGTATCTCGCCCAGCCGCCGGGGCAGTTCGGCGAGCGGGACGGCGTACGTGCCGGGGATGCCGCCCTCCGGGCGCTCCGGCCGGACGTCGAGCACCCACCGGTCCGCGAGGGAGCCGGCCAGCTCGGACGCGTCCGCGGTACGGAAGGAGGCCACGGGTCGGCCCGCCTCGCGCCAGGCGTCGACACCACCGACGAGCCGGCCGGCGACGTTCTCGTAGCCGATCCGCAGCAGCTGGAGCATGGCCTCCTCGGCGGGCTCGTCGGCGGGCTCCGGGGTGAGAAGGACGAGCCGCGTGCCGAACGGCACGACCTCGCCGACGAGGCTCGCGAAGCGCTCGTCCAGCTCGTCGCAGAGGGAGCCCGGCACATGGCCCTCGGCGAAGGTCCGGCGGTCCCGCCCGTCGACGAGCTGTGCACCGCCTCCGATCAGCCCCTCGACCTCGTTCACCGAGAGCGGCCGCACGGCCGGGCGTCCGCCGAGCACCTCGGGGCCCGAGCGGTTGATCGGCGCCATGTAGCGGTAGTACGGGGGGTACGGCGGCAGGCCCGAGAGCCGTTCCCGTACGAACTCCTCCTCGTCGCGGGTGCCGAGCGTGGGGTTGGTGCGCCGTTCGCGGCCCATGGTGGTGGTCCGCTCGCCGGAGACCGGACCCGCCGCGCACGAGCTGCCCGCCCCGTGGGTCGGCAGCACCCGGGTGGCGTCGGGGAGCAGCGAGAGCCGCCGCAGGGAGCGGTACTGCGCCCGGGTGAGTTCGTTCGCGCGGTCGGGACCGGACAGGTCGGTACGGCCCGCGCTGCCGACGAGCAGGCTGCCGCCGGTGAAGACGGCGGTCGGTGCGTCACCGCCGTTCTCGCAGACGAGATAGGCGGTGTGCTCGGCGGTGTGCCCGGGTGTCTCCATCGCCCGTACGACGATGTCCCCCACGGCGATCTCGTCCTCGTCGGCGAGCGGCAGGTGGTCGAAGGCGTAGGGCGCGCGGGCCGGCACGGCGACGGTGGCGCCGGTCGCGGCGCGGACCTCCAGGGCGCCGGAGACGTAGTCGTTGTGCACATGGGTCTCCAGGACGTACCGGATGCGCACCCCCTTGGAGGTACAGGACTCGATCAGACCCCAGCTGTCGCGCTGGGGGTCGACCAGCGCGGCCTCGTCGCCGCTGACGAGGAGATAGCTGGTGTCGCCGAGCGAGGCCGTGGTCACGGGCCGGATCTCCATCGCGTTGGCGTTCATGCCGTCACCTGCTCCCCTTGTCCTTCCCTCCGCGTTCTCCGAGCGGCGGAGACCCGCCGCGCCGGTCGCCCGTTGGCGGTCGCCGGTCGCCTCAGACGACGACCACGTCGACCGCCGCCACCGGGTTGCAGCCGTAGCCCTGGGCGTTCCACGGCGCCCGCGGCGGCTGGGTGTCGCCGTGCGCGTCGGTCGCCCGGGCCAGCAACCGATACCGGCCGGGCCTCCTGGGAGTCCACCGGTACGACCAGCCCGTCCAGGCGTACGGCCCGGTCGGCGGCTCCAGCTCGGCGTCGTGCCAGTCCGCTTCCCCTACGGGCTCCTCTCCCGGACGGTCCTCGTCCTCGTGTTCGGCCCGGACCTCGACCCTTCCCACGGCCAGTCCGGCACCGGACCACGCCCGACCGCGTACGACGGTCTGTGTGCCGCGCCGGAGATCGTCGTCCGGCTCGGGCGCGCTGATGAACGACTTGACCCGGATGGCCGCGACGGGGCCTTCGGGAATGCCCCGCGACGCGACGTACACGTACTCCTCCGCCTGGAAGACCCCGGTGAAGGGTTCCGTGACGGCCCTCGCCTCGACCAGCCACTTCACGTCGGCGACCGCGTACCGGCCGGGGACCACGAGACGGACCGGGGCGCCGTGCTCGGGCGGGAGCGGCTCACCGTTCATATGGGTGGCGAGGAGCGTGTCCGGGTGGAGAGCCTCGGCGAGCGGGAGGCTGCGTTCGAACGCGGCCCGGTGACCGTGCACGGTGCCGACGTCGGCCCCGGCGAAGACGAACTCGACCGCCTCCGGAGCGACACCGGCGCGTTCGGCGACGAGGTGGAACGGAACGCCCGCGAACCGTGCGCAGCCGACCGCCCGTTGGTCCCAGGGCAGTCCCGGCGGGCGCGGGGTCATCAGAGCGCGGCCGTTGCCCGCGCACTCCAGGACGACGTCGAACTCCCGGCGTCCGAGGCGCCCAAGGGCGAGCAGCTCCTCGTAGCCGAGGGTGGCCGGTGCGGTCACCGCCCCGCCGATCCGCAGTCCCCAGTCGGCGACCGCCGTCCGCGGCACCCCGAAGTGGTCCCGGACGAACAGCGCGTCCGCGGGGGTGACGCGCTCGGCCAGCGCGGCCCTCGGCGTCTGGGCGTTGTACGGGTCGGTGGTCACCGTCTCGGGCGCCCAGGCGGTCGCACCGGGCCCACGAGGAATGGCCGATGCGGTCATGACGGCACCTCCGTCGGGCACGGTCCTGTTCCAGCGTACGTCCGGCCGGGCCACCTCACGAGGCCGGGAAGCGCGAGCCGGGCCACCGCACGAGGCCGGGAAGCGCGAGCCGGACCGCGGTGCGCGGCGCCCCGGCCGGGTCCTTCGCCGCGCCCACGTCCGATTCGTACAAGACCCACGCTCCGGCACCTGCCTACGGTGCCCCCATGAACACACCACGTCTCGACGTCATCGGCCTCGTCGTCTCCGACATGGCCGCCTCGCTCGCCTTCTACCGCCGGCTCGGCCTGGAGATCCCGGCCGAGTCCGACACCGCGCCCCATGTGGAGGCCGACCTGCCCGGTGGGATGCGGATCGCGTGGGACACGGAGGAGGTCATCGCCTCCTTCGATCCCGGCTGGTCCCGTCCCCGGGGCGGCGACCGGATCGGCCTCGCGTTCCGCTGCGCCACGCCGCAGGACGTGGACGCCACCTACGAGTCGCTGGTCTCGGCCGGGTACCGCGGGCACCTCAAGCCGTGGGACGCCGTATGGGGGCAGCGCTATGCCGTCGTGCTCGACCCGGACGGCTGCGGGGTGTCCCTCTTCGCCCAGTCCGAGGCGTAGGCGGACAGGGTGGTGCCCGCCATGGCCCGCGTCTCGCGCGCCAGATGGGCCTGGTCGACGCAGCCGGCCCGGAGCGCCGCCTCGGCGTACGGCAATCCCGCCCTGACCAGGGCGAGCGCACGCTGGAGGCGGAGGATCCGCGCCAGGGTCTTGGGCCCGTAGCCGAACGCGTCCAGCGACCGCCGGTGCAGCTGCCGGGCGCCGAGCCCTACGGCCTCGGCCGTCTCGGCGACCGGCCGGCCCGCCTGGAGCCGCCGTACGACCGCCCGGAGCAGCGGGTCGGAGGCCGGGGCCCCGGCGGCCCGGCGCAGCGCGAGGGCCTCGAGGACCGCCGCGGGTTCGGGGGCGTCCGCCACCCGCTCGCCGAGCCGTCGCGCACGCGCCCCGCCCCACAGCGCCCCGAGCTCGACCCGCCGGTCGCGCAGTTCGCTCGCCGGTACGCCGAGCAGCGCGGGCGCGTCTCCGGGTGCGAAGCGGATCCCGGCGTAGCGGCTCGCCCCGGTCTCGGGGACGTGTGCGACGGTGTCGGGTCCCGCGACGAGGAGCCGGCCGTCGCACCAGATCACATCCATGCAGCCGTCGGGCAGGACGGGCACGGGTGGTGCCCCCACCTGGGTGGTGAGGGTCCAGAGGACGGCGCCGTCCAGGCGCGCGGGACGTTCCTCGTACACGCTGCCGAGGGTAGTCCGCCGGACGCGCCCCAGGAGTGGGAGGTCGCGCCCGGTCGGCGTACCAGGGCGGGCGCTCCGGCGGGCCGGGGACGAACCTGGAGTCATGCACCTGCCCAGAGTGGTCGTGGCACCACCGGACAAGCGTGGCCTACGACCGGTCCGCCTGGGTGATCAGGTGGTCGGCGCGGCCTGGTCGGCGCGCGAGCTGAGGGAGATCCTCGTCCGCGAGGGCTTCCCGGCGGACATGGATCTCGACGACCGCGCGCTGATCTGCTGGCGGGAAGCCGGTAGCGACACCTGGCCCGACCGGAGGCGCAAGAGACTGGTGACCGCCGCGGTCATGGCGGCGGGCCTGGTCATGTCGGGGACCGTCCTCATCATCGTCGGCAGCGAGGACGCCTTCGGGGCGCTGACGTTCGCGTCGCGGGTGACCGGCTTCCTCTTCTTCCTCGCGGGCCTGCTCCAGCTGGCGGCCGCCCTCGGGGTGCGGGACTACTGGGGCAAGCGGAACCTGCGGTACTCAGGGCTGCTGGTCCTGGTGGGCGTCCTCATCGCGCTGCAGGTCCACACCATGCTTCTGACCCTGTGGTTCGAGGAGATGGAGTTCACGCCCTGGGTCTTCACCTACATGCCGCTGTCGCTCTGGGCGGTCTGGGCGACCTGGACCGTCATCCGGGAGAAGGCCTGGCAGGGCATCCCGCACCCCAGGAAGGTCGCCGCGGGCGTGCTCGCGACCGCCCTGCTCGCCGCCGCGAACTTCGCCTACTCGGCGGCGTACCAGCCGTACGCGGCACACGTCCAGGTGACGCTCAGCGCCAGGTTCGGCAAGCCGGAGCTGGACCCGAGGGAGCCGGTGATCCATGTCCCGGTGACCTTCTCCCTGCAGAACACGGGAAGGGTTCCCGTC
Organism: Streptomyces sp. NPDC056222; assembly: GCF_042264065.1. Taxonomy (NCBI): domain Bacteria; kingdom Bacillati; phylum Actinomycetota; class Actinomycetes; order Kitasatosporales; family Streptomycetaceae; genus Streptomyces; species Streptomyces sp. NPDC056222. The sequence continues at coordinate 32,879 of NZ_JBHJTL010000057.1, forward strand.
AACGTCATCGCCAGCGTGTTCTGGGTGAAGGGCAGAACGTCGGACTTCACCGGTGGCGCGAAGGAGCTGGCAGGGACGAAGGAGGACGTGGCGGGGGGCCAGGACAGCGAGCTCTACGCCGGGTTGCCGACCTGGCGTGTGCTCGACACGGGGCTGATCGTCGTCCCCGGGGACTGGTTCGACCCGGGGACGGGACAGGTCGAGAACGTGGTGGTCCAGGTACCCAAAGGGGCCGACTACGAGAGCCTGGAGGTCGACGGGGACATCACCGTGCTGAGGAGGGACCGGGGAAGGGTCGACGATGCGTTCGTACGGCCCCGGTACTCCTGGGTGAAGGGGGCGACGAACATGGTCGAGTGTCCGGCGGCGTGCGGGGACTACGTCTTCTACATGGGCGAGCTGACCCACAACAACAACATCATCAACGTGACCCGGAGGCAGCGCTATGTCGTCGCGATCCGGCTCCTGGGCGAGGATTCGAAGATGTACGCGGCCGTCTCGCCGCTCAACGCCCACGGCAAGGTGTCCGGCGTGAACCTCGATCCCGAGGTGAAGTACGGAGTCGAGACGATCCGGACCGGAACCGTCGTCATCCCCTTCGCCACGGTCCTCAGGACCGCCACCTGAGTCCCGGCCCCACTCCTTCTCGCTGCCCTAGTCCTTCTCCCAGCCCGAGTGCAGGCGCGACTTGACGTCGTCCGGCGGCAGGAACCGGGACCAGCGCTCGGGGAACTCCGACGGCATGTCCGGGTCGTCCTCGTCCACGTCGTCCGCCTCCGCGCGCAGCCGGGCGACGAGGTCGGCGGCCTGGGCGGCGCGGGCGCGGTCGCTGGCCTCGCGGGCCGCGGCGGTGGCGACGGAGGGCCAGACACGGTCGATCGCGGCGTTCACCGCCGCGCCGACGAGCACGGCGAAGGCCGAGATGCCGATCCAGAGCAGCACCGCGATGGGCGCGGCGAGCGAGCCGTAGATCGTGGGTCCCTCGACCTGGCTGGTCAGGTAGATCCGCAGAAGGAAGCTGCCGAGCACCCACATCCCGAGCGCCACCAGCGCGCCCGGGATGTCCTCGATCCATGGGGAGCGGACCGGGACGGACACGTGGTACAGCGTCGTCAGGAAGGCGATGGAGAGCAGGATGACGACGGGCCAGTAGAGGACGGCGACGACCTCCGTGCCCCACGGGATCAGCTCCACCACCCGGTCCGGGCCGACGACGGCGAGCGGCAGGACGACCGCGCCGATGAGCAGCGCCACGATGTACAGCAGGAAGGCGAGCAGCCGGGTCTTGACGATGCCGCGGTGCCCGTCGAGTCCGTACATCACGGTGATGGTGTCGATGAAGACGTTCACGGCGCGCGAGCCGGACCAGAGGGCGATGGCGAAGCCGAGCGAGATGAGTTCGGGGCGTTTGCCCTGGGTGACGTCGTCCAGGACGGGCTTGGCGATGTCGCGTACGCCGCGGTCGGAGAGGACCGTTCCGGCGGCGCGGAGGATGTTCTCCTGGATGCTCGCGACGGTGTCGGTGTTGGTCCAGTCGTCGGCGTAGCCGAGGAGGGCGATCAGACCGAGCAGCAGCGGGGGAAGGGACAGGAGGGTGAAGAACGCCGCTTCGGCGGCGAGGCCGAGGATGCGGTACTCGATGCACGAGTTGACGGTGTCCTTCAGGAGCAGCCAGACCATCTTCCGCTTCGAGACGTTGCGGTAGAGGACTCGCGCCCGGTGGAGTCTGCCCCCGGGCCGCCGCTCGGGTGTTTCGTTTGCTGCCTGCACCTCCTTACCGTATCGGCATGGCAGCCACCACCCACACAGTGACCAACCAGGCTCCGCCCCTGGTCGGATACGACGCGTACACGTCCGACCGGCCGCTGGCGGAGGCCGTCGAGCGTCATCTGGCGCCGGAGGTCTTCGCGGAAGCGCGCGAGGAGCTCGTGGGCCAGGGCCGGTCCGTCGGGTCGGCGCAGGCGCAGGAGTGGGGGGCCCTCGCGAACGGGAATCCACCGCTGCTGCGGACGCACGACCGGTACGGGAACCGGATCGACGAGGTGGAGTTCCATCCCTCGTGGCACCGGCTCCTGGGGCGGTCGGTGGCCGCGGGTCTGACCGATGCCTGGGGCCGTCCGGGTGGTCATGTGCGGCGCGCGGCCGGGTTCATGCTGGCGACGCAGACCGAGGCGGGGCACGGCTGCCCGCTGTCGATGACCCATGCCGCGGTGCCCGCGCTGCGGACGGAACCCGCGCTCGCCGCCGTCTGGGAGCCGCTGCTGACCTCGCACGTGTACGAGGAGGGGCTGCGGCCGCCCGGCGGGAAGGCGGGGGCGCTCCTCGGGATGGGGATGACGGAGAAGCAGGGCGGCAGCGACGTACGGGCGAACACGACCGAGGCGCGGCCGCTCTCCGGGGCCGGCGAGTACGTGCTGACCGGGCACAAGTGGTTCTGCTCGGCGCCGATGTCGGACGGCTTCCTGGTCCTCGCCCAGGCTCCGGAAGGGCTGAGCTGCTTTCTGGTGCCGCGGGTCCTGGAGGACGGTACGCGCAACGCGTTCGCGATCCAGCGGCTCAAGGACAAGCTGGGGAACCGGTCGAACGCCTCCGCCGAGGTGGAGTTCGACGGGACGACCTGGGCGCGCCGGGTCGGGGACGAGGGGCGCGGGGTCCGCACGATCATCGGAATGGTGGCGGCGACCCGGCTCGACTGTGTGCTGGGCTCGGCGGCGCTGATGCGGCAGGCGCTGACGCAGGCCGTGCACCACACCGCGCACCGCGGTGCGTTCGGCGGTCCGCTCCTCGACAAGCCGCTGATGCGCAATGTGCTGGCCGATCTGGCGCTGGAGTCGGAGGCGGCGACTGTGCTCGGAGTGCGGCTCGCGGCTGCGTACGACGCCGATACGGAGGCAGAGCGCGCTTTCCTGCGGATCGCCGTGCCGGCGGCGAAGTACTGGGTGACGAAGCGGTGCGTGCCGACGGTGGCGGAGGCCCTGGAGTGCCTGGGCGGCAACGGCTATGTGGAGGAGTCGGGGATGCCGCGGCTGCTGCGCGAGTCGCCGCTCAACTCGATCTGGGAGGGCTCCGGCAATGTGCAGGCGCTGGATGTGGTGCGGGCGTTGCAGAGGGAGCCGATGGCGCTGAACGCGTTCCTGACGGAGGTCGGCAAGGCGCGGGGCGCGGACCATCGGCTCGACGGGGCGATCAAGGGCATGCTCACCGAACTGGCCGATCTGGACGGGATCGAGGGGCGGGCCCGACGGCTCGCGGAACGGATGGCGCTGGTCCTGCAGGGTTCGCTGCTGGTGCGGTGGGCGCCGGCGGAGGTGGCGGACGCGTTCTGTGCCTCACGGCTGGGCGGCGACCGGGGCTCGGCGTTCGGGACGCTGCCGACCACGCTGGATCTGCGGGCGGTGGTGGAGAGAGCGCGCGTGGAGGTCTGAGCCCTGGGGCGCACGCCCCTGGCGCACGCGAGTAAAGCTGAGCCGCGCGCGCCAGGGGTGGACCCGGAAAAGGTCGGCACGCGCGGAAAAGCCGAGGGTGGTGCTGCGCCGACACGGCACCACCCTCCGCTCGCACCACCCTCGTGTACGAGAGCGGTTGCGGCCAGAGTTGCAAAGGGTTGCAGGATTACACGAAACGCGCTCTGCCGGACGGCAGCGAGCGGCACGATGGGCATCACGACCCGGGAACGCGGCAGAACCGATACAGCACTGCGGGTGGCTGGGAGAGACCGATGAAGAACACTCAGCTCAACAACACTCGGCTCGACATGAAGCGACTGGCCGCCATGGACGCCACCCAGGCGACCCGACTGCTGCACCGGGTCCGGGAGGAGACGCTGGCCGGCCGCAGGCCGCCGATCGCACCCCGCCCGGTCATCGACGCCTCCTGGCAGCGGATGTTCCGGCTCGGTCTCGACCCGGACCAGACCACGAGCAGTGTCCTGCTCCAGCGCGACGAGCTCGAGGAGCGGCGGCGGTCGACGGTGCTCGGCGAGGTGATGCGCACGCTGAGCACCGGACTCGCGGGGATCGCGGACGCCTCCATGCAGATCATGGTGGTCACCGACGAGCAGGGCCGGGTGCTGTGGCGGGAGGGCAACTCCTCGGTGCTGCGCCAGGCCAACGGGATCTGTCTGGAGGAGGGCGCGGCCTGGTCCGAGCACACCACCGGCACGAACGCGGTGGGGACGGCGCTGGCGATGCGCCGGGCGGTCCAGGTCCACTCGGCCGAGCACTACGTCCAGACGCTGCACAACTGGACCTGCGCCGCGGCGCCGGTCCACGATCCGCGCGACCAGCGACTGCTGGGGATCGTGGATGTGAGCGGTCCGGCGTCCAGCTTCCATCCGGCGACGCTGGCGCTGGTGGGCTCGGTGGCGCAGCTCGCCGAGGCGGAGATGCGCGACCGTCATCTGCGGTCGATCGAGCGGCTGCGCTCGGTGGCCGCGCCGATCCTCTGCCGGGTGGGCGGCCGGGCGGTCGCGGTGGACACGCACGGCTGGACGGCGGCGGTGACCGGGATGGCGCCGGTGGACCGGCTCGCGCTGCCGAAGTCCTTCCGCACGGGGCGCACCTGGCTGCCGTCGCTGGGGATGTGCTCGGTGGAGCCCCTGCCGGGCGGCTGGTTGCTGCGGATCGAGGAGGAGACCCGGGCGGCGGCACCGGACGCGCCGGCGCCGAGCCGGGTGGTCCTCGATCTGAGCCGGCCGCGCCGCTGGACGGTGGCGGTGTCGGGGGCGGCGGGCAGCTGGACGCAGGAGCTGAGCCCGCGCCATGCCGAGCTGCTGTACGTCCTGGCCCTGCACCGCGACGGGCGGACGGCGGCGGAGCTGGCCGAGGACGTGTTCGGCGACCGGACGAGGACGGTGACGGTACGGGCGGAGATGTCGCGGGTCCGCCGCAACCTGGCGAGCGTGCTCGCCCACCGCCCGTACCGCTTCAGTGAGGAGGTGGAGGTCGAGATCGTCCCCCCGGCCCACCCGGCGGACCTCCTCCCCCACTCGACGGCCCCGGCGGTCCGGACCTCCCGCACGGGGCAGTGACGGCGCGGTTGTAAGGGCTCCCGCTCCGAGGTGGCCGGCGTCAGACCGCCGTGGCGAGATCCTCCGCCCAGGGCGGATGCGCCCCGCGTACGGCGCAGGTGGCCGCCGCGACCGTCGCGCCGAAGGCGACGGCCTCGTCCAGGGTCTTCCGGTCGAGGGTCGAGGCGGCCGCCGAGCGCGCCGGTCTCGTGGAGGCGGTGGAGCAGGCCGGCCGTGAAGGCGTCGCCGGCGCCGACGGAGCCGACGGTGCCGGTCAGCGGAGCCGGGTGCCGGCTGCGGACGCCGTCGTACGAGACGAGGGCGCCGGCCCCGCCGAGGGTGACGACGACGAGCGGGACCCCGGCCCGGGCGAGCTGCCGCCGCCCCGCACGGCCCGCTGGGGGGTGTCCGGCCCCGATCCGCCGGACGCCCCTGGGCCCGGACGGGGCGTCCCAGCGGACGGACCCCTGTGGGATCCGCGCGCCGCACATGATGCGATGGACGTATGAGCATCACTCTCACCACCTGGTCCCTCGAGCAGACCGCACCGTCCGACCTCCGCCCCTCCCCCGTCCCCGAGGGCGACGAGGTCACGATCAAGCGGGCCGAGGTGCCCTCGCCCGAATACAGCCGCTTCCTCTATACGGCGGTCGGTGGCGACATCCGCTGGAACGATCGGCTGTCGCTCACGTACAAGCAGTGGCTGGAGATCGTCGAGAAGCCGGGGTCCGAGATCTGGGTCGCCTACGACCGGGGCACGCCGGCCGGATACGTCGAGCTCGACCCGCAGGACGACGGCGTCGTCGAGATCGTCTACTTCGGACTGATCCCTGCCTTCCGTGGGCGCCGGATCGGCGGCCATCTGCTCTCGTACGGCGTCCAGCGCGCCTGGGACCTGGCCGACCGCTGGCCGGGCCGCGAGGAGACGCGCCGGGTGTGGCTCCACACCTGCTCGCTGGACGGGCCGCACGCGATGGACAACTATCTGCGGCGGGGCTTCCGGCTCTTCGACACCAAGGTGGAGGAGATCGAGGAGTCCGAGACGCCCGGCCCCTGGCCCGGCGCTCACGCCTGACCCCTCCCCAGCTCCCGAAAGTGACCCACGGCACACCGTCTCGCGATGCGGGACGGTCGTGTCCACATTCCGGACGAAGCTGGACTGGGTCCAAAGTCCCGTGACACGCTTCCGTCATGTCTGGAACTGGAATTGCCTTGGTGAGTCGGCGGCACGTCGACCTCGGCCGCATGTCCAGCGCCATGTGTCCGGTGCGCTGAGAGAACCAGCACCGCCGCGATCTCCCTTTCTGACCCACCTGCTGCGCACCGTCGCGCCATCCCCTGACCTGAGCACGAGTGTGCAGGTCAGAGCCGCCCTCCCGCAGTCCCGAAGGACAAAACGCCATGGCCGCCACCCCGGAAATCCCCGCACCCGCAACGCCCCGCCGCAAGGTGAGCCGTCACCGTGGCGAGGGTCAGTGGGCCGTGGGGCACTTCACCCCGCTGAACGGCAATGAGCAGTTCAAGAAGGACGACGACGGTCTCAATGTGCGGACACGCATTGAGACGATCTACTCCAAGCGCGGATTCGACTCCATCGACCCCAACGACCTGCGCGGCCGTATGCGGTGGTGGGGCCTCTACACCCAGCGCAAGGAAGGCCTCGACGGCACCAAGACGGGAGTCCTGGAGCCGGAGGAGCTGGACGCGGAGTACTTCATGCTCCGGGTCCGGATCGACGGCGGCCGGCTGACGACCGAGCAGCTGCGGGTCGTCGGCGAGATCTCGCAGGAGTTCGCTCGGGGCACCGCCGACATCACCGACCGGCAGAACGTCCAGTACCACTGGATCCGCATCGAGGACGTCCCGGAGATCTGGAACCGCCTGGAGGCGGTCGGCCTGTCGACGACCGAGGCCTGCGGTGACACCCCGCGCGTCATCCTCGGCTCGCCCGTCGCGGGAATCGCCGAGGACGAGATCATCGACGGCACCCCCGCCATCGACGAGATCTACCGCCGGATCGTGGGCAACAAGGACTTCTCCAACCTGCCCCGCAAGTTCAAGTCGGCCGTCTCGGGCTCGCCGCTGCTCGACGTGGCGCACGAGATCAACGACATCGCCTTCGTCGGCGTGAACCACCCGGAGCGCGGCCCCGGCTTCGACGTCTGGGTCGGCGGCGGCCTCTCCACCAACCCCAAGCTGGGCGTCCGCCTGGGCACCTGGGTCTCGCTCGACGAGGTCCCGGACGTCTACGAGGGCGTCATCTCGATCTTCCGCGACTACGGCTACCGCCGGCTGCGCACCCGCGCCCGGCTGAAGTTCCTCGTCGCCGACTGGGGCCCGGAGAAGTTCCGCCAGGTCCTGGAGGACGAGTACCTGAAGCGCAAGCTGACGGACGGGCCCGCCCCCGAGCAGCCCGCCGGCCAGTGGCGCGACCACGTCGGCGTCCACAAGCAGCAGGACGGCCGCTACTACGTCGGCTTCGCCCCGCGCGTCGGCCGCGTCGACGGCACCACGCTCACCAAGATCGCGGAGATCGCCGAGGCGCACGGCTCGGGCCGGGTCCGTACCACCGCCGAGCAGAAGATGATCGTCCTGGACATCGAGGAGGCGCAGGTCGAGTCGATCGTCTCCGCCCTCGAGTCCATGGACCTGCGGGTCAACCCCTCGCCGTTCCGGCGCGGCACGATGGCCTGCACCGGTATCGAGTTCTGCAAGCTGGCGATCGTCGAGACCAAGGCGCGCGGCGCCTCGCTCATCGACGAACTCGAGCGTCGCATCCCCGAGTTCGACGAGCCGATCACCATCAACATCAACGGCTGCCCCAACGCCTGCGCCCGTATCCAGGTGGCGGACATCGGTCTCAAGGGCCAGCTGGTCCTGGACGACGAGGGCAACCGCGTCGAGGGCTACCAGGTCCACCTGGGCGGCGCCCTCGGCCTGGAGGCCGGCTTCGGCCGCAAGGTCCGTGGCCTGAAGGTCACCTCGGCCGAGCTGCCGGACTACGTCGAGCGGGTCCTCACGCGCTTCCAGGAGCAGCGCGAGGACGGCGAGCGCTTCGCCACGTGGGCGGCGCGCGCCTCGGAAGAGGCCCTGTCGTGAGCGACGCGCACACGGCCGCCGGGCCGCACCCGGCGACGATGGCCGCACCTCTGCGCCGTGTGGGCGGAGAAGCGAAAAAGGGGGCACTGTGAGCGAGCGTGCCGCGCCCTTCTACTGCCCGTACTGCGGCGACGAGGACCTGTTCCCGCACGAGAACGGTCACGGAGCCTGGGAATGCCGGGCGTGCAGTCGAGCCTTCCAGTTGAAGTTCCTGGGGCTCCTCGCCCCGGGCACTTCGAACAACTCCACTGGAGGGGAAACGATATGACGACGACTCAGGCCGCCGAGGCGACCGACCTGAAGGCGCTCGCCGAGCAGGCCGGCCGCGACCTGGAGGACGCCTCCGCACTGGAGATCCTCCGGTGGGCGGCCGACACCTTCGGCAAGAGCTTCTGCGTCACCTCCTCCATGGAGGACGCCGTGGTCGCCCACCTCGCCTCGCGCGCCATGCCCGGAGTGGACGTCGTCTTCCTCGACACCGGCTACCACTTCCCCGAGACCATCGGCACCCGTGACGCGGTCGACGCGGTGATGGACGTCAACGTCATCACCCTGACCCCGCGGCAGACGGTCGCCGAGCAGGACGCCGAGCACGGCCCGAAGCTGCACGACCGCGACCCGGACCTGTGCTGCGCGCTGCGCAAGGTCAAGCCGCTCGAGGACGGCCTGACCGCGTACCGCGCCTGGGCGACGGGTCTGCGCCGCGACGAGTCCCCGACCCGGGCGAACACCCCGGTCGTCGGCTGGGACGAGAAGCGGCAGAAGGTCAAGATCTCCCCGATCGCGCGCTGGACGCAGGACGACGTCGACGCGTACGTCGCCGAGCACGGCGTCCTCACCAACCCGCTCCTCATGGACGGTTACGCCTCCGTCGGCTGCGCGCCCTGCACCCGGCGCATCGCCGAGGGCGAGGACGCCAGGGCCGGCCGCTGGGCCGGCCGGGCCAAGACCGAATGCGGGCTGCACGGCTGATGACCACCACAGAGACTTCCCAGGAGAATCACGTGACCGGTGCCACCATCTGGCTCACGGGCCTGCCGAGCGCCGGCAAGACCACGATCGCGTACGAACTCGCCGGCCGGCTGCGCGGCGAGGGCCACCGCGTCGAGGTGCTCGACGGCGACGAGATCCGCGAGTTCCTCTCCGCGGGCCTCGGCTTCAGCCGCGAGGACCGGCACACCAACGTGCAGCGGATCGGCTTCGTCTCCGAGCTGCTCGCCTCGAACGGCGTGAAGGTCCTGGTCCCGGTCATCGCTCCGTACGAGGACAGCCGTGAGGCCGTCCGCAAGCGTCACCAGTCCGAAGGCACCCCCTATGTCGAGGTGCATGTCGCCACTCCGGTGGACGTCTGCTCCGTACGCGATGTGAAGGGGCTGTACGCCAAGCAGGCCGCCGGCGAGCTCAGCGGTCTGACCGGGGTCGACGACCCGTACGACGAGCCGCGGAACCCCGATCTGCGGATCGAGTCCCAGAACCAGACCGTGCAGGAGTCCGCGGCGCAGCTCCACGCGCTGCTCACCGAGAGGGGCCTGGCGTGACGACCACCGTTACCCATGTTCATGAGGAGACCGACAGCCCGTTCGCGCTGTCGCACCTGGACTCGCTCGAGTCCGAGGCCGTCCACATCTTCCGTGAGGTGGCGGGCGAGTTCGAGCGGCCGGTGATCCTCTTCTCCGGCGGCAAGGACTCCATCGTCATGCTGCACCTGGCGCTCAAGGCGTTCGCGCCGGCGCCGGTGCCGTTCACGCTGCTGCACGTCGACACCGGGCACAACTTCCCCGAGGTCCTCGCGTACCGCGACCGCGTCGTGGCCCAGCACGGGCTGCGGCTGCACGTCGCCTCCGTGCAGGAGTACATCGACGCCGGGAAGCTGCGCGAGCGTCCCGACGGGACGCGCAACCCGCTCCAGACGGTGCCGCTGACCGAGGCGATCCAGCAGCACCGTTTCGACGCCGTCTTCGGCGGCGGCCGTCGGGACGAGGAGAAGGCCCGCGCCAAGGAGCGGGTGTTCTCGCTGCGCGACGAGTTCTCGCAGTGGGATCCGCGCCGGCAGCGCCCGGAGCTGTGGCAGCTCTACAACGGCCGCCACGCCCCCGGCGAGCACGTCCGCGTCTTCCCGCTCTCCAACTGGACCGAGCTGGACGTGTGGCAGTACATCCAGCGGGAGAAGATCGAGCTCCCCGAGATCTACTTCGCCCACGAGCGCGAGGTGTTCGCGCGCAGCGGCATGTGGCTGACGGCCGGCGACTGGGGCGGTCCGAAGGAGTCCGAGACGGTCGAGACGCGGCTCATCCGCTACCGCACCGTCGGTGACATGTCCTGCACGGGCGCCGTCGACTCCGACGCCACCACGCTCGACGCCGTGATCGCCGAGATCGCCGCCTCCCGCCTCACCGAGCGGGGCGCGACCCGCGCCGACGACAAGATGTCCGAGGCCGCGATGGAAGACCGTAAGCGCGAAGGGTACTTCTAGCCATGACGAGCACCACCGAGCAGTTCGCCGACGTGGCGGCCACTACCCTGCTGCGCTTCGCCACCGCCGGCTCCGTCGACGACGGCAAGTCCACCCTGGTGGGACGTCTCCTGCACGACTCCAAGTCGGTCCTCACCGACCAGCTGGAGGCCGTCGAGGCCGCGTCCCTCAAGCGCGGCCAGGAGGCACCCGACCTGGCCCTGCTGACCGACGGACTGCGCGCCGAACGCGAGCAGGGCATCACCATCGACGTGGCCTACCGCTACTTCGCCACCGCCCGCCGCCGGTTCATCCTCGCCGACACCCCCGGCCACGTGCAGTACACCCGCAACATGGTCACCGGCGCCTCCACCGCCGAGCTGGCCGTGGTCCTCGTCGACGCCCGTAACGGTGTGGTCGAGCAGACCCGCCGCCACGCGGCCGTCGCCGCCCTGCTGCGCGTGCCGCACGTGGTCCTGGCCGTCAACAAGATGGACCTGGTCGACTACGCGGAGCCCGTCTTCGCCGCGATCGCGGAGGAGTTCACGCAGTACGCGTCCGAGCTCGGCGTCCCGGAGATCACCGCGATCCCGATCTCGGCGCTGGCCGGCGACAACGTGGTGGAGCCCTCCGCCAACATGGACTGGTACGGCGGTCCGACCGTCCTGGAGCACCTGGAGACCGTCCCGGTCAGCCATGACCTGACGGCCTGCCACGCGCGCTTCCCGGTGCAGTACGTGATCCGTCCGCAGACCGCCGAGCACCCCGACTACCGGGGTTACGCCGGGCAGATCGCGGCCGGTGCCTTCCGGGTCGGCGAGCAGATCACCGTCCTGCCCTCGGGCAGGACGTCCACGATCACCGCGATCGACGCGCTGGGCGAGTCGGTCGACATCGCCTGGGCCCCGCAGTCGGTGACGATAAGGCTGGCCGACGACATCGACATCTCGCGCGGCGACCTCCTCGCCCCGAGCGGTGACGCCCCCGCCACCAGCCAGGACGTCGAGGCGACGGTCTGCCACGTGGCGGACCAGCCGCTGACCGTCGGGCAGCGGGTGCTGCTGAAGCACACCACCCGCACGGTCAAGGCGATCGTCAAGGAGATCCCGTCCCGGCTGACCCTGGACGACCTCTCCCAGCACCCCGAGCCGGGGCAGCTGGTGGCCAACGACATCGGCCGGGTCAAGGTCCGTACCGCCGAGCCGCTCGCGCTCGACGCGTACGCGGACTCCCGCCGTACCGGCTCGTTCCTGCTGATCGACCCCGCGGACGGCACCACGCTCGCGGCCGGCATGGCGGGCGAGGCCTTCGCCGGTGCCAAGGCTGCGGCCGTCGCGGAGACAACGGAAGACGAAGGGTGGGACTTCTGATGAGCATCGACGTCTACAGCACCTTCGCCAAGGAGGGCGGCCGGGTGGGTTCCGGCGCCCTCGGTGCGGGCCGCGGAGGTGTCGCGCGATGTGCGTGCTGACGCCGATGCGCCGCGTACGCGGCGCGATTCCGCTCCACCCGCTTTACCTCGAACGACATAGACGAAGAAGACTTCGAAGACCCTGAGGGGAACACTTCCGTGCCTGCCTCCCGTACCACCCTGCGCCGCTCACTCGCCGCCGCCGCGGCTCTGCCGCTGCTGATCGGCGCGCTCGCCTCCTGCGGCTACGGCTCCGAGGCCAAGAACGACGAGAAGAAGGTGGCCGCCGAGGGCGAGAAGCTCTCGGCCGACACGGTGCGACTCGGGTACTTCCCGAACCTGACGCACGCCACCGCCCTGGTGGGCGACCAAGAGGGCATCATCCAGAAGGAGCTGGGCGGCACGCAGCTGAAGGTCTCGACCTTCAACGCCGGCCCCTCCGAGATCGAGGCGCTCAACGCCGACTCGATCGACATCGGCTTCATCGGCCCCTCCCCCTCGATCAACGGCTACACCAAGTCCAAGGGCAAGAACCTGCGCATCATCGCCGGTTCGGCCTCCGGCGGTGTGAAGCTGGTCGTGAACCCGGCCAAGATCAAGACCCTGGACGACATCAAGGGCAAGCGGATCGCGACCCCGCAGCTCGGCAACACCCAGGACGTGGCCTTCCTCAACTGGATCTCGGAGAAGGGCTGGAAGGTCGACGCCCAGAGCGGCAAGGGCGACGTCTCCGTACTCCGCACGGACAACAAGGTGACCCCGGACGCCTACAAGTCCGGCTCGATCGACGGCGCCTGGGTGCCGGAGCCGACCGCGTCGAAGCTGGTCAGCGAGGGCGCGAAGGTGCTCCTTGACGAGTCGACGCTGTGGCCCGACAAGAAGTTCGTGATCACGAACATCATCGTGTCGCAGAAGTTCCTCACCGAGCACCCGGACGTCGTCGAGGCGGTGCTGCGCGGCTCGGTGAAGACCAACGAGTGGATCAACGCCAACCAGGCGAAGGCCAAGGAGTCGGCGAACGCCAAGCTCAAGGAGCTCAGCGGCAAGCCGCTGGGCGCGAAGGTCATCGACGGTGCCTGGCCCTCGATCCAGTTCACCAACGACCCGCTGGCCGCCACGCTCCAGGCTCAGGCCGACCACGCGGTGAAGGCCGGTCTCCTCAAGCAGCCCGACCTGGCCGGGATCTACGACCTGAAGCCGCTCAACAAGGTCCTCAAGGCCGCCGGGCAGCCCGAGGTCTCCGACGCCGGTCTCGGCGTCAAGTAACCAGTCCGCAGCTCATACCCAGGAGGTGACGACCATGGCCACGACCGCGACACTCGCCAAGGCCGAGGACCGTTCGGCGGTGACGCACGCCGCCCGTATCGAGCACGTCTCGAAGTCCTTCGGCGGACCCAACGGCGGGCAGCTCGTGCTCGACGACATCTCTCTCGATGTCGCCCCGGGCGAGTTCGTCACCCTCCTGGGTGCCTCGGGCTGCGGAAAGTCCACCCTGCTCAACCTGGTCGCCGGGCTCGACCGGCCGTCCGCGGGGTCCATCGAGACCCCCGGCGGCCGGCCGGCCCTGATGTTCCAGGAACACGCCCTCTTCCCGTGGCTCACCGCGGGCAAGAACATCGAACTGGCCCTGCGACTGCGCGGGGTGCCGAAGGCCGAGCGCCGCCCGGAGGCCGAGCGCCTGCTCGAACTCGTACGGCTCTCCGGCTCGTACGGCAAGCGGGTGCACGAGCTGTCCGGCGGCATGCGCCAGCGTGTGGCGCTGGCCCGGGCGCTCGCCCAGGCCAGCGATCTGCTGCTGATGGACGAGCCGTTCGCCGCGCTCGACGCGATCACCCGCGATGTGCTGCACGACGAGCTGACCCGCATCTGGCGGGAGACGCAGCTGTCGGTGCTGTTCGTCACCCACAACGTGCGCGAGGCCGTGCGGCTGGCCGAGCGCGTGGTGCTGCTGTCGTCCCGGCCGGGGCGGATCGCCCGGGAGTGGACCATCGACATCCCGCAGCCGCGTCGTATCGAGGACGCCGCCGTGGCGGAGCTGTCCGTCGAGATCACCGAAGAACTGCGTGGGGAGATCCGCCGCCATGGCCAGCACTGATACGACCACCACGACGGCCGCGAAGGCCGACGACCTGGCCGGTCTGGAGGCGGGGCTCGACGCGCTGGACGCGGTGCAGGTCCGCCGCACCCCGGTGCGCGAGGTCCTCACCGGCAAGGTCCTGCCGCCCGTCATCGCCGTCGTCCTGGTGCTGCTGGTCTGGCAGCTCCTGGTGATGGCCGAGGTCACCGACGAGTCCAAGCTGCCGGCACCGTCCGCGGTGTGGGACAGCGTGACCACCATGTGGCTGGAGGGCACGCTCCTCGAAGTGCTCTGGACGAGCGTGTCGCGCGCTCTGCTCGGCTTCCTGATGGCGCTCGCCATCGGCACCCCGCTGGGTCTGCTCGTCGCCCGGGTGAAGTTCGTCAGGGCCGCCATCGGCCCCGTCCTCGCGGGTCTGCAGTCGCTGCCGTCCGTGGCCTGGGTCGCCCCGGCCGTGCTGTGGATCGGCCTCAACGACTCGATGATGTACGCGGTGATCCTGCTGGGCGCCGTGCCGTCGATCGCCAACGGCCTGGTGGCCGGCGTCGACCAGGTCCCGCCGCTCTTCCTGCGGGCCGGCCGTACCCTCGGCGCCACCGGGCTCAAGGGCGCCTGGCACATCGTGATGCCGGCCGCGCTGCCGGGCTATCTCGCGGGTCTGAAGCAGGGCTGGGCGTTCTCCTGGCGTTCGCTGATGGCCGCCGAGATCATCGCCTCCTCGCCGGAGCTGGGTCTGGGGCTCGGCCAGCTGCTGGAGAACGGCCGCAACAACTTCGACATGCCGGGGATCTTCCTCGCCATCATCCTGATCCTGCTCGTCGGTGTCGCCATCGACCTGCTGATCTTCAGCCCGCTGGAGCGCGCGGTGCTCCGCCGCCGCGGCCTGCTGGTGAAGGCCTGACATGAGCGCCCCCGTCCTCCTCGTCATCGCCCACGGCAGCCGCGACCCGCGGCACGCGGCGACCGTGCACGCGCTGGTGCGGCGTGCCCGGGCGCTGCGGCCCGGGCTGCGCGTGGAGACGGCGTTCCTGGACTTCAACCTGCCGTCGGTCCCGGGGGTCCTGGACCGGCTCGCGGCCGACGGGGTGAGGGACGTGGTGGCCCTGCCGCTGCTGCTGACCCGGGCCTTCCACGCGAAGGCCGACATCCCCGCCGTACTGCGCCAGGCCCCGCCCGCCCTGCGGATCCGCCGCGCGGAGGTGCTCGGCCCCTCGCCGCTGCTGATCGCGGCGGTGGAGCGACGGCTGTACGAGGCCGGGCTGACCCCCGGCGACAAGAGCACGACCGGGGTCGTCCTGGCCTCGGCGGGCTCCACGGACCCGGAGGCGATCGCAGCGATCGCAGAAACGGCGCGGGAGCTGCGGCGCACCGGTTGGTGCTCCGTGCGGCCTGCGTTCGCCTCCGCATCACTCCCACGGACCGAGGACGCCGTCCGCGCCCTGCGCGCCGACGGCGTGCGTCGCGTGGCGGTGGCCCCGTACGTCATCGCCCCCGGCCGACTGCCGGACCGCATCGCGGCGGGCGCGACGGAGGCCGACCACCTGGCGGACGTCCTCGGTCCGTCCCCGGAGCTGGCCCGGCTGCTGATCGAACGGTACGAGCAGCGCGCGCCGGTTGCCGGCGAACTGCCGGACGCTCTCCGGGCGGAGAGCCTGACGACACAGGCAGCGGGCTAGGACCCGTCCTTGTCTCATGGGGCGGGGCGTCGAACAGATCGGCTGGACCCTCGCCATCGACCTCACCGACCCCATCGGCCTGACCCGGGCCGGGCTCGCCCTCACGGCGTGGCGGCTGCTCGACGACCGACCTACCGCCGTTCCTCCTGGCCCCTGGGGTCGCGGCCGCTGATCGCGAGGGCGCGGGCGAAGGCCGGGGCGGTGTCCGGTACGTCGAGGGGCTCGGCGAAGCCCTCGTACCGACGGTAGGTCTCGGCGTGTTCCTCGACGACACCGAGCAGGAAGCGTCCCATCGCCTCCGGGACGGTGAAGTCCTGGCCGGTGGAGCGGGCCAGGTCCCAGCCGTGCAGGGCGAGTTCCTTGACGAGCAGCGAGGCGATGACCGTCGCCGGCATGGTCACATATCCGGTGTCCACCTCGCCCTGCCAGACGTCCGGCTTCTCCCAGGCCGCGAGCGCGCGGTCGAGCTGGGCCGCGTACCGCTCCGCCCAGTCGGGCTCGGCAGTGAAGTCCCGCTGGACGGTCTCCTCGGGGAGCTGCTGACGCAGGGCGCGGTGCTCCAGGCCGTGGGCGGAGTAGAGGACGAGGTGGTTGACCAGCTCGCGGACGGTCCAGTCGGCGCAGACGGACGACTGCGCGAGCTGGTCGGCGGTGACACCGCGGGCGACGCGGGCGGCCTCGGCGGCGGCGACGGTGAGGTGTGCGTGGATGTCGTTCATGCCGCCGAGGCTAGGACGGGCCGCCGCAGCCGCTCTTGAAGAATTGCGACAGCCGACGCGCTCAGCTGAAGTCGAGTCCGCCCGTCCGGGTCCGCTTGATCTCGAAGAGGTCGGAGTGGCCGGCGAGCACCCGGAAGCTGTCGAAGAGCTCGGCCGCCTTCGGGCCGCGCGGGATGGCTCGCAGGACCGGCCCGAACCAGACCGTGCCGTCGACATGGATGGTCGGCGTGCCGACATAGCCGTCCGCCTCGGGGTCCTTGCCGGCGTCGTGGCTGCGGCGGACCACCTCGTCGTACGTGTCGTCGTGCGCGGCCTCGGCGAGTTCGGCCGGCAGGCCGAGCTCCGCCAGGGACTCGGCGATCACCGCGTCGAAGTCCTTCTGCTTCTCCTGATGGATGCGGGTGCCGAACGCGGTGTAGAGCGGGCGCAGGACCTCGTCACCGTGCTTCTCGGCCGCCGCGGCCGCCACCCGCACCGGGCCGATCGACTTGTCGACGAGCTCCCGGTACCAGTCGGGCAGCTCGTTGCCGACGTTGTGGAAGTACAGGCTCATCACCCGGAAGCGCAGTTCGACGTCCCGGTGCTGTTCGACCTCCAGCATCCAGCGGGAGGAGATCCATGCGAAGGGGCACGCGGGGTCGAAGTAGAAGTCGACGACGGTCCTGAGCTGCGTATCTGTGGTCATGACAGGAGCCTAGCCAGCAGGCGACCGCAGGTGGCGGTCCATTGTCGACTCCGTCAACTGGGCCACTTCCGGCGGCCGTCCCATGATTGTTGTAGCGTCCACCCATGCTCTCGGAAACGTACACGCTGGGCGGCGACCTTCCCGTAGGGCGGCTCGGTTACGGCACGGCCCAGCTCACCGGCCCCGGCTACTGGGGACCGCGCGGCGAGCGGGCGGACGCGGTCGCCGTCCTCCGGCGGGCCGTGGAGCGGGGCGTCACGCTGATCGACACCGCCGACAACTACGGTCCCGGCCTTGCCGAGGAGCTGGTCGCGGAGGCGCTGCACCCCTTCCGGGACGAGCTGGTGATCGCGACCAAGGGCGGGGTCGTACGAACCGGCGACAGTGCCTGGCACATCGAGGGGCGGCCGGAGCGGCTGCGCGCGATGTGCGAGTCGAGCCTGCGGCGGCTGCGGACGGATCGGATCGACCTCTACCAGCTGCACCGGCTCGACCCGCACGTGCCGATGGCGGAGCAACTCGGCACGCTCGACGAGCTGCGCGCGGAGGGGAAGATCCGGCACGTCGGCCTGGACTCGGTGACGGCGGAGCAGCTGACGCGGGCGCTGGCTCTGACGTCCTCGATCGTCTCGGTGCAGAACCGCTTCAACCTGCTCGACCGGGAGTCGGCGGCGGTACTGAAGGTGTGCGAGGCCAACGGACTGGCGTTCCTGCCGTGGTTCCCACTGGCCAACGGCGCGCTGACCGGTGAGGCCGCGGCCGCGCTGGACGCGGTGGCGGGCCGGCTCGGGGCGTCCCGGGGGCAGACGGCGCTGGCCTGGCTGCTGCACCACTCCCCCGCGCTGCTGCCGACGCCGGGCACCGGTTCACTCGCACATCTGGAGGAGAACCTGGACGCCGCCGCGCTCCGACTCGACGCGTCCGACATCTCCGTCCTGGACGCGCTGACGGACCACGTCGGCTGAAGCCTGGCACTCCAGGTGCTTCCGCCTCTGAGGCCGGCTTTGTCGTGACAACCCGGCGGGAGCCCAGAGCCTCCGTTACGACCGGGCGGTCACTGATCCGGCCAGGAGGTCGGTTGTCGCCGGCGGGACGACGGCGTCGGGGTGCGTCCCGGACGGCCCTTCCGGCGGCCGGCGTTGTCCCGTGGCCAGTCCCTGCGACGGGCCCATGTCAGTGGCTCTGTCTACTGTGTTCGTCAGGTTCAGGCAGAGGGGCGGTGGCCGTATGGGTGGGCATGAGGGACCGGGGACGGTCGTCGAGGTGGCGTACGCGCTGGCGTGGGATCTGGAGGCCCGCGCGCCGTGGCGGCCCCTGACCGCCGAGGCGGCGCGGGAGCGGGATGTCGCAGGGCTGCCGTACGTCGCGGTGTACCGGATCCCGGGGCGGGAGATTCCGCTCGAAGTCCGGCTGGTTTCCTGGCGGGACCACTACGTCGGCCTATGGCTCTACGACGACCAGGGCCGCCGCACCGACGAGGTGGACCTTCGGCTGCTGGACGATCGGAGTCGGCTGCTCAGCCGGCGTATCCGCAAGTGGCAGTACACCGGGCCGGAGATGGCGGAGTTCGACGACGAATGCCCTCGCTCCGCAGTGGAACTGTTCCCGGACGGCAAGGGCTCGATCACGAAGGAGCCCCGAGGCGCGCGCGGGTCGATGCTCGTCACGGTGCCCGGCGCAGATGTACAGCGTTGGCAGCTCCGCCCCGGGTTCGAAGACTGGCCGGTGGTCGCCGCCCTCTCGCGGGG
>NZ_JBHJTL010000058.1:0-51094 GCF_042264065.1 Streptomyces sp. NPDC056222
GCGCGGGGGGGGGGGGGTGCCCCCCCCCCCCCCCCCCCCTCGGGCCTCCGGGGCGGGCCGGCCCCCCCCCCCCCCCCCCTGCCGTGGACGCCCCCTTCGCCCTGAACCCAGCGGCGGCGGGGGCGCCGTCCGTCCCGAGGCTTCCTCGCCTCCGCGAGGGATCGACGCTGCTCGTCGCGGGTCGCGCCACCTGCGCCGCCCCCATCGCGGCAACATGCGTCGTCCTCGGACCCCTCGCGCCCTCCGCGACCGCGGAAACCGCTCGGCCGGGGCCGGTGAGGTGACCCTTCCGCGCGCATCCGGCACACGCGGCATCGGGGAACCGCGGATGTAGGAGTCCGAAACCAGTACGCCGGCGCGGCGCGCTCGCGACCGGCGGCCGAGCAGGGAGGGCGCGATGACTGTCTCCGTCGTTCTGTACACCTCTGACCTCAGGGTCCACGACCATCCGCCCCTCAGGGCCGCGCTCGAAGGGGCACAGGAGGTGGTTCCGGTGTTCGTCCGTGACCCGGCCGTGGACCGGGCGGGGTTCGCGGCGCCCAATCGGCTGGCATTTCTCGCCGACTGCCTCGCGGATCTGGACCGGGGGCTCGAGGACCGCGGTGGCCGCCTTGTGGTGCGGGAGGGCGACACGGTGTCCGAAGTGCAGGGCCTGGTGCGGCAGACCGAGGCCGACGAGGTGCACATGGCCGCCGGGGTGACGGCCTTCGCGAGGGCGAGGGAGAAGCGACTGCGCAGGGTGCTGGAGGACGACGGCTGCCGGCTGTACGTGCACGACGGTGTGGTCACCGTCGTTCCGCCCGGTGATGTCCTGCCGCACGGCTCGGACCACTACGCCGTGTTCACGCCCTACTACAGGCGCTGGACGGCCGAGCCGCTCCGGACGCCGTTGCCCGCCCCGAGAGCGCTGCGCGTGCCCTCGGGCGTGCGGTCCGAGCGCGTCCCGCGGCGCTCCACGGTCACGGACGTGTCGCCGGCCCTCGCCGTGGGAGGGGAGCGCGAGGGGCGTCAACGGCTCGGTCGTTGGCTGGCGGAGCACATCGACACGTACGAGGAGCGCCACGACGACCTGGCCGGAGATGTCACGTCCCGCCTCTCGCCCTATCTCCACTTCGGTGCCGTCTCCGCGACCGAGGCGGTGTACAGGGCGGGCAGGCGGGGCGGCGCGGGGGCCGATGCCTTCGTGCGGCAGGTGTGCTGGCGCGACTTCCACCATCAGGTCCTGGCCGCGCGACCCGAGGCGGCAGTCGCGGACTACCGTCCGCGTCAGGACTTCTGGAGGCGGGGTGCCGACGCGGAAGCAGACCTCGCTGCCTGGCGGGAGGGACGAACCGGCTATCCCGTCGTCGACGCCGCCATGCGGCAGCTCGCCCACGAGGGATGGATGCACAACCGCGGCCGGTTGATCACCGCCTCCTTCTTGACGAAGACCCTCTGCATCGACTGGAGGGAGGGGGCACGTCACTTCCTCGATCTGCTGGTGGACGGCGACGTCGCGAACAACCAGCTCAATTGGCAGTGGGTGGCGGGCACGGGCACGGACACCAGGCCGTATCGCGTCCTCAACCCGGTGGTGCAGGGCAAGCGGTACGACCCCGACGGCAGCTACATCCGCCGCTGGGTCCCCGAGCTCGCCGGCCTCGACGGACCGGCCGTCCACGAGCCCTGGCGGCTCACCGGACTCGACCGGGCGTCCTTCGACTACCCGGACCCGCTGGTCGGACTCTCCGACGCCTTGGCGCGCTTCCGGCAGGCCTCGCGTACTGCCTGATCCGATCGCCCGCTTCGCACCACGTGGTACGGGAGCGCGGCCGAGGCGGCGCTGTTTCGATGCGAAAACGATGCGAGTTGTCCGGTGGGGCGCGTCGGCCGGAACGTGAGGGTGCACGGGGCCGATGAGGTCCCGACGCCGCCGCCCTCGCCGCGGGGAAGCACCCCCGGTGGAGGCCAGCGCCACCGCTTGGAGGAGGAAGCGTCATGACCGGACACCGGATCACCGACGACCTCGCCGCCGCGTCGGAGCTCCGCTCCCGCCCCACGCCGCACGACGACGCCGACGACCACTGGATCGCCCGCGGCCTGGTCCGCGGCGACGAGTACTGCCTGGCCGCGGCGTACCGGCGCTGGGGCCGCCTGGTCCACACACTGGCGGCCAGGGGGCTGGGGGACCACCGCGAGGCGGAGGACGTCACCCAGCAGGTGTTCGTCGCCGCGTGGCGCGGGCGGGCCAACTTCCGTCCCGAGCGGGGCACCCTGCCCGCGTGGCTCACCGGCATCACCCGCCGGAAGATCGCCGACGCGCTGACCGCCCGCACCCGCCGCATCGAGCTGGCGACGACCCTCGGCGCCTCCCTGGAACACGAGGACCGGACGGTCGACGAGCCCGAGCGGGTCCTCGACCGGCTGGTCGTCACCGAGGAACTGTCCAGGCTGCCCCGCGTCCAGCGCGACGTCCTGGAACTCGCCTACTTCGCCGACTTGACCCAGGTACAGATCGCCGACCGCACCGGCATGCCTCTGGGCACGGTCAAGAGCCACGCCCGCCGCGGCCTCCAGCGCATGCGCCACAGCCTCGCGCTCGCTTCCGGAGGCTGACCGGCACATCCCACAGACCCAGGGGCTCCGAACAACCGACAGCAGAGCACAGGCCGCCGCCTCGACCGGCCGACGGCCGCGCACGAGGGGTGGAGACGATGAACGGACGAACCGTCGCGGTGGTGGGGGCGGGGGTGGCGGGACTCACCGCCGCCCACGAACTCTCCCGTGCCCATGACGTGGTGCTGTACGAGTCGGAGGACCGGCTCGGCGGCCACGCGCACACCCACGAGCTGCTCGCTCCCGAGGGCGGGACGCTCCACGTGGACACCGGCTTCATCGTCCACAACGAGCGCACCTACCCCCACCTCCTGCGCCTCTTCCGCGAACTCGGCGTCACCACGCAGGACTCCGAGATGAGCATGTCCGTGCGCTGCGACGGATGCGGCCTCGAGTACGCCGGTGCGCGCGGGGCCCGCGGGCTCCTCGGCGGCGGCAACCTGCGCCGGGGCCGCCACCTGCGGATGCTCGCCGACGTCCCCCGCTTCCACCGCGCCGCGTGCCGCCTGCTGTCCACCGACGACACCACGCACACGCTCGGCGACTTCCTGCGGGCCCACCGCTTCTCCACCCACTTCGTCAGCCACTTCGCGATCCCCCTCGTCTCCGCCGTCTGGTCGTGCGCCCCCGACACCGCGCTGCGCCACCCGGCCGGGTACCTGTTCCGGTTCCTCGACCACCACGGCCTCCTGTCGGTGACCGGGTCGCCCCAGTGGAAGACCGTCACCGGGGGATCGGCCGCCTACGTCGAACGGATCGCGAAGGGCCTGGCCTCCGTACGGACCGCGACCCCTGTGCGCGCCGTCGTGCGCGGCGCCGACCGGGCGACCGTCGTCACCGCCGACGGCGAGTCGGACGAGCACGCCGCCGTCGTGATCGCCGTCCACCCCGACCAGGCCCTGCGCCTCCTCGCCGACCCCACCGAACAGGAGCGGCGCGTCCTCGGCGCCTTCACCTACTCCGTCAACCCGACCGTTCTGCACCGCGACACCACCCTCCTGCCGCGCTCGCCGCACGCCCGAGCCTCCTGGAACTACTGGCTGCCCTCCTGCACCGCCCGCCCTGAAGCCGTCCAGGTCAGCTACGACATGAACCGGCTGCAGCGCCTCCCCACCGGCGAGCCCCACATCGTCACCCTCAATCCCGGCGACCGCGTCGACGAGTCCACCGTCCTGGCCCGCATGACGTACGAACACCCCGTCCACACCCCGGAGTCCGTGGCCGCCCAACGCCTCCTGCCCACCCTCCGCACCTCCGTCACCGCCTACGCCGGCGCCTACCACGGCTGGGGCTTCCACGAGGACGGCTGCCGATCCGGCGTCGAGGCCGCCCGCCATCTGGGGGTGGACCCGCGATGACCGCCGCCCCGCCACCCGTCCCCGCCCTGTACGAGACCGAGGTCGCCCACACCCGCGTCACCCCCTTCCGATACGCGCTCCGCCACCGCACGTACATGTGGCTGGTCGACCTCGACGACCTCCCCGTCCTGCCCCGGCCGCTGCGCCCCCTCGCCCGCTTCGACCCGCGCGACCACTTCGACGGCGACGCCCCCACCCTGCGGGCCGGCCTCGACGCCTGCCTCGCCGCTCATGGCGTACCGGACGCGGACGGGCGGGTGCTGATGCTCGCTCACGCGCGCGTCCTCGGGCATGTCTTCAACCCGCTCACCCTGTACTGGTGCCACGACCGTTCCGACCGCCCCGTCTGCGTCGTCGCCGAGGTGCACAACACCTACGGCGGCCGCCACGCGTACCTGCTGCGTCCCGATGGACGGGGTCGTGCCGAGGCGGCGAAGGAGTTCTACGTCTCGCCGTTCCTCGATGTCGAAGGCACCTATCGCATGCGGCTTCCGCTCCCCGGCGACCGTCTCGACCTGACCGTCCAACTGCGCCACGCGGACGGCGCCCGCCCCCTGACAGCCACCGTCCGCGGCGCCCGCAGGGCCGCCCGCCCGGGCACCCTGCTCGCGGCCGCACTCCACCACCCCTGGTCGACCGCCGCCGTGTCCCTCGGTATCCGCCGCCACGGCATCCGCCTCTACCTCAAGGGGCTCCGCGTCCGGCCCCGTCCCGCCACGACCCCGCAGGAAGGTGCCCCGTGACCCTCCGGCTTCCTCCGACCGCGCCGCCCGCCGCCCGCACCGGCCACATCCCGGCGGACCCCGACCACTGGCCGGACATCGCCCGGCTGCCGCGTGCCTCCGCCGTGCGCACCGCCGTCGCCCGCCGTCTCGTGGAGCGGGCCTTCGCCCGGCTGCCCCTGCGGATACGGACCGTCCGGGCCACTCCCCTCGGGCACCAGCGGACCGGCCACGACAGCTCCGTACCGACCCTCACGCTCCACGATCCGGACGCGTTCCACCGACGGATCGGCGCCGACGGGCTGATCGGCTTCGGGGAGTCGTACATGGCCGGCGAATGGGACGCCGACGACCTCGTCGACGTCCTCACGGTTCTCGCCCGGCACGTCGACGACCTCGTCCCCGCCACGCTGCACCGGTTCCGGGGAGCATGGGTCCGGCGCAGGCCCCGGGCCGACCGCAACACCCCCGACGGGGCGCGCGAGAACATCCACCGCCACTACGACCTCTCCAACGAACTCTTCGCCCTGTTCCTCGACCCCGGTCTCAGCTACTCCTCGGCGGTCTTCGACCCCCTCCCGGCAGAGCCCGTGCTCCTGCCCGACGCGGAGTTCACCGCCGCCCAGCACCGCAAGATCGACCGGCTCCTCGACCTCGCCGGGACCGGCCCGGGCACCGAACTCCTTGAGATCGGCACCGGCTGGGGCGAACTGGCGATCCGTGCCGCAGCCCGGGGCGCCCGGGTCCGCACGATCACCCTCTCCGAGGAACAACTGGCCCTCGCGCGCCGCCGCGTGGCGCAGGCCGGTGTCGCCGATCGCGTCACCGTAGAGCCGGCCGACTACCGGCACGTCCGGGGCCGATACGACGCCGTCGTGAGCGTCGAGATGATCGAGGCCGTCGGCGCCGAGTTCTGGCCCGACTACTTCGCCGCGCTCCGCCGCCTCCTCGCCCCGGGCGGCCGCGTCGCGCTCCAGGCCATCACGATGCCGCACGACCGGATGCTCACCACCGCCCGCACCCACACGTGGATCAGCAAGTACGTCTTCCCCGGCGGCCTGATCCCCTCCCCGGAGGCCATCGCCCGCGAGAGCACCGCCGCCGGCCTGCGCGTCACCCACGACACGGGCTACGGCGACCACTACGCGGAGACCCTCCGCCAGTGGCGCACGCGCTTCCTCCGCGAGGAGACCGCCGTCGACGCGCTCGGCTTCGACCCCGTCTTCCGGCGCATGTGGGAGTTCTACCTCGCCTACTCCGAGGCCGGATTCCGCGCCCAGTACCTCGACGTCCGCCAACTCCAACTCACCGCCGACGACTCCGAGGCGACCCGATGAACCCCGCGAACCCGGACCCAGTGGAGAGGGCGGTACGTTCCGTCGCCGCAACGGCGCCTCCGCGACGGAACACGCCCGCGCCGCCCGCTCCGAGCGGCGCCGCCCACCCGGCGGGAGCACGCCGCCCCTGCCCGCCGCCGGTGCGCCTGCGCGCCCGGGGCGCCAGCGAGGCAGGCCCCGCCGAACCCCTGACCCGTATCGTCCGCGCCCTCCGCGCCCGCGCGGACGGCGGCTACGACCCGGTGACCGCGATCGAGACGGGCGAACACGTCGGCGACGAGGCCCGCTCCGACCTCGCCGCCCGGCTCCACCGGCCGCGTCGGCCGTGCTGCCCCACCGGCCGGTACGGGGAGGCGTCGTGAGCGCCATCGACACCGGGGCCCTCGGCCTCGTCTCCGCCGCCTCGGCGGCCACCGCGTTCACCGTCATGCTGGTGACCTTCGCGATCGGCACCGCGAAGGGCCTGCACCGGATCGTGGACGTGGCCTGGGGGATCGCCTTCGCGGCTGTCGCCGTCGTGGCGTGGATCCTCGCGGACGGTCACGGCGACGACGCGCGCCGCACCGTCGTCGCGCTCGCCACCGTCGTCTGGGGACTGCGGCTCGCGACCCACATCGCCCGGCGCGGACGCGGCCACGGGGAGGACCCCAGGTACGCGCGGATGCTCGCCCGCGCCCGAGGCAACCCCACCCTCTACGCACTGCGGACGGTGTACCTCTTGCAGGGCGCCCTCGTCTGGCTCGTCTCGCTTCCCGTGCAGGTCGCGGTCCTGCTGCCCGGACCGCTGGACGCGACCGCCTTCCTGGGCCTCGGCGTCTGGGCGGTGGGCCTCGCCTTCGAGGCGGTGGGGGACCAGCAGCTCGCCCGGTTCAAGGCCGATCCGGCGAACCGGGGTCGGGTCATGGACCGGGGGCTGTGGAGCTGGACCCGGCACCCCAACTACTTCGGCGACTTCCTCGTCTGGTGGGGCCTCTACCTGACGGCCTGCGCCACCTGGCAGACCGCCCTCCTCACCCTCGTCTCCCCGCTCGTCATGAGTGGCCTGCTCATCCGGGGCAGCGGCAAGCGGCTTCTGGAGGCCCACATGGCGGACCGCCCCGGTTACGCGGCATACCGGGCGCGCACGAGCGGCTTCGTCCCCCGTCCTCCCCGCCGGCGGACGGGCGTGGGGCGATCCGGCGACGACCGGACCCGAGGATGATCCACGGGCCGTTCTTGTACGTGCGTCAGCCTGCGGCGCGCCCGGCCGGCTCCCCGTACAGCCGGGAGATCACGCCGATCGCCTCGCGCAGTCCGGTGGGACGCACCATGCCGGGCGCGGGCGTCCGGCCGAGCCAGCCGGGCCCCGCGAGAAGAACGAGGGGAGCCGTGCGGGCTCCCAGCACACCGAACGCCGTACCCGCGACGTGTCGGGCCAAGGAGTGGTTCGCGGTGGATCTCGCCTGGGACCAGAGGGCCACGGCGGCCGGCCCCGACCGTCGTACCGCCGCGTCGAGGGCCTCCGCGGGCACGGCCGCGCCGAACATCCTGGTCGGCAGGCCCTGTTCGGTCAGTCCCGCCGCAAGCGCCTCCAGAGGCAGCGTGTGCTGCTCCGCGGGGACGCAGGCCAGCACGACCGGAGCGGCCGAGGAGGCGGTCGCCGGGCCCGTGACGGCGGCTCGCCGCAGTGCGGTGGAGATGTGCCAGGAGAGCAGGTGCTCCACCTCGACGTAGCGGTCGTCGGACGACTCCCACTTCCGGCCCACCGCGTGCAGCGTCGGGGCCATGATCTCTTCCCACGCGGTGACCAGCCCGTACTTCGCCAGAACCTCCTGGAGCAGCCCTTCCATGGCCGGACCGTCGAGGCGTACCGCGGCACGGGCCAGCCCGCGGCACTCATGACGTACGTCGCCCAGCGGCAGCCCGCTGCCGGGCCCCGCGCGGCGGGTCTTTCCCGGAGGCGCGGCTTCCGTGGGCTCCTGGGGCTCCGGGGTCGTGATCGGCCCCGCCGTCGCCTCGGGCTCGGCCGTGTCCGTTGCCGGGCGTTCCCGCTGGGCGGCCCGTGCCGCCTCGGCGGGCGGAACGCCCGACGCCGTGAGACGGCACATCTCCTCGAGCATGGCGACGTCCGCGGGGCTCCACCGCCTGTGCCGTCCGTTCGCGCGTACGGCAGGGCCGATGCCGTACCGCTGGTCCCAGGAGCGCACTGTCGTGGGGGAGACTCCCAGGCGCCGTGCCACGGCGCCGGTCGTGATCCCGTGAGCCATCTCGGACATGCCATCAACCATACGATGCGGAAACGCTGCGAAGGTCACTGGCGCGATCAGCCCGGCGAGGCCTTGAACGGAGGCCTTGAACGTCCGGCGCGGCGTCGGTGCGAGGCGTCGTCACGCGCCCGGCGTGACTGCCCGGCGCGTGCGGGGCACCCTGGAGGCATGGCCCGAGCCAACGACCAGGTCGAGGCGCTGCTCCAGGAGTACGCAGAGTTCATCGCGATCCGGGGAGGGGAGGCCTTCAAGGCGAGGGCCTACGAGAAGGCCGCACGTGCCGTGGGGGGCTACCCGCAGGACGTCTCCGCGCTGGACGCGAAGGGGCTGCGTGAGATTCCGAACGTCGGCAGGTCCGTCGCCGACAAGATCCTCGAGTACCTGCGGACCGGCCGTATGTCCGTCGTCGACGAGGCCCGGACGGCCGTGCCGGCAGGAGTGCGCGAGCTGATCGCGATTCCGGGGCTGGGGCCACGGAAGGCCATGGTCCTGTACGAGGAGCTGGGCACCACCACCGTCGACCAGTTGATCGACGCCATCCACCAGGAACGGCTGCGCGACCTGAAGGGCTTCGGGGAGCGGACCGAGGAGAACATCCTGCACGGCATCTCGGTCCTGCGGAAGGCCGGTGAGGGCCGGATCCTCGTCAGCGCCGCCATGGACGTCGCCGAGCAGCTCGTCGCGGAGCTCTCGGAGATCCGCGGCTGCGTCCGATGCACGTACGCGGGATCCCTCCGCCGCATGAAGGAGACCATCGGCGACATCGACATCCTGGTGGCGGCGCGCCGATCGGCCCCCTTCATGGACGCCCTCGTCGCCCTTCCGTCCACGGCCGAGGTCATCGCGCAGGGTGAGAAGAAGACCTCTGTACGGACCGTCGCGGGTCTCCAGGTGGACCTGAGGGTCCTTCCCCCGGCCTCCTGGGGCGCAGGGCTGCAGTACTTCACAGGCTCCAAGGCGCACAACATCCGCACGCGCGAACTCGCGGTGCGCCAAGGCCTCAAGCTGTCGGAGTACGGACTCTTCGACGCCGAGAGCGGCGAGAGCCTCACGTCCGCGACGGAGGAAGCGATCTACGAGAGGCTCGGGCTGCCCTGGATCCCGCCGACGCTGCGTGAGGACCGCGGCGAGATCGAGGCCGGACTGCGCGGCGAACTCCCCGAGGTCCTGACCGAGAAGGACTTCCGCGGCGATCTGCACACCCACACCGACCTCACCGACGGGCTGGCCCCGCTGGAGGACATGATCGCCGCCGCGGCGGCCCGCGGATACGCCTACTACGCCGTCACCGACCACGCTCCGAACCTGTACATGCAGCGCATGACCGACGAGAAGATCCTCGCCCAGCGCGAGCGGGTACGCGCACTCGACGGCGTCCACCACAGGATGCGGCTGCTGCACGGCACGGAACTCAACATCGGCCCGGACGGCTCGCTGGACTGGCCCGACGAGTTCCTCGCGGACTTCGACATCTGTGTGGCCTCCGTCCACTCCCACTTCAACCAGAGCAGGCGGGAACTCACCCGCCGGCTCATCCGTGCCTGCGAGAACCCGTACGTCGCCGTCATCGGCCATCCCACGACCCGCCGGATCGGCAAACGCCCGGGCATCGACGCCGACTTCGACGCGGTCTTCAAGGCATGCGCGCGGGCGGGCACGGCTCTGGAGATCAACGCGCATCCCGAGCGGCTCGACCTGTGCGACGAGGACATCCTGCGCGCGAAACGGTACGGAGTGAAGTTCGCCGTAAACTCCGATGCGCACGCCGTCACGCATCTGCCGTACATGCGCTACGGGGTGGCCACGGCCCAGCGCGGCTGGTTGACGACGGACGACGTCATCAACACGTGGCCGCTGACGAAGCTGCGCCGGTTTCTGGGCAAGCGGGGCATGCGCGACAAGGGCGGCTGAAGCGTGAAACCCACCGGTGGGCTCGGCGCACCTGCCTTGTGGCACAGGGGTGTTCGGTGGCGAGGACCGTGTGGTGGTCGGGCGGTTCGGACGCCTTCTCAGCGGCCTCACGGCCGGATTAAGATTGCTCTGCGTGCCGGTCGACTCGCGGTGTGTGGTGCAGGGTGCTGTTGCTCGTGACCGGTTCCGCATTTCGTCATCGGATCCGTGACTCATGGAATTGGGTGACCCATGCCGCCTCGACTTGTCGGCCATCAAGGCTCACTGACAGGACAGAGCTATCCGATCGGCGCCACACCGGTAACCCTGGGCCGCAACAGCGACAACAGTGTCGTGATCACCGGGGGGAACGTCTCACGCTTTCACGCCGAAGTGCGTCGCGAGCGCCATGGGTTCGTGCTGTACGACAGCGGCAGCAGCAATGGAACGCGAGTCAACGGGGTCCGTGTGACATCGCACGAACTGCAGCCCGGAGATCTCGTCGAGATAGGAACCGAGACGTTCCGCTTCGAAGCGGCCGATGCGATGGAGACCATCCTCGACCTCTCCGTGCTGCGGCCGCTCACGCCCGCCCGGGCGACGCCGGCGGCAGGGCCCGTGCTCAACGTCACGGTCACGGGCGGCGGTCCCGTCGGCCTGAGTTTCGCTCTGCTCCTGGAACACCTCATGGGGCCTCGCGTGGCCATCACCGTGTACGACGGTCGGTGGGTGCAGGACGGGGCGAAGGTCGTCTGGAAGAGCGAGGGTCAGGGCAACGTCCGGCGGCAGCAGGTCGTCACCGTGCAGAGCCGCCAGTACCTGAACCTCCCCGAAGAGGTGCAGGGGCGGCTGTTCCGCGGCGACGCGTACTCCGAGATGTGGCCGGTGGGTCCCGATTCGCTTCGTGGCTACAACCCGAGAAACCTGCGGATCGCCTACATCGAGGACACCCTCCTCGAATTGGCCAACGAAAAGCCGGATCGGATCCGGCTGGTTCCCGAGGTGTTCGATCCGGCCGAGTACCACACGGCCGAGTCCAAGGACCATGTGCTCGCTGTGTGCGAGGGAGGCCGCTCCCGAACGCGGGAGTATTTCACCGACAGGTTCGGCAACGCCGACAAGTCCATCTACTCGCTGCACGGTCAGCACATTCAGGATGTCGTCCTGGGCCTGCGCGTCACATCGACTCTGACGGACCCCATGACGGTCCTGCTGACCGTGGCTCAGAACCGGTTCCTCCTCAATGCCCTTCGCGGCCAGGGGTTCCTGAACATGCGGCTCACCGATGCCGAGGCCGCGGAAGTGGTCGGTATCGATCCGGTGCGGCATGTGTTCGAGGACTGCATCGCCTCACGCCCGTGCGTCATGGGGCGGGACGATCACGGCGACTTCCAGTGCTCGACGCACAGCACGCTCTTCCTGCCCGCGATGGTCAGGGGTTCGGCCCTGTGGAAGCGGGTGTTGGAGGGGCTGGCGCTGTTCGGTGTCGCCGAGAGGGACCTGAGCGCCGTCACGGCCTTCCGGCTCGACATGGTGCAGCGGCCCAGGTTCACGACCCGGCTGCGCTCGGCCACGTCGACCACTCCGGGGACCTATGGGTTCCTGCTCGGCGACGCCGCCAACGCCATCCATTTCTGGCCGGGCCGCGGGCTCAACAGTGGACTGGGCTCTGCCATCTCGCTGGCTCGGTCCCTCAACGGAGCATGGAACGGAAGGCCGTTCCGGGACGCCGACTTCGCACGCCACGAGGCGGCCATGTCCATGCTCCAGTACCGGCACAAGAGCCGAGCCTGGAACACGATGATCACCACCGACGAGAACGGAGTCAGCTGCGCGATCAAGGAGAGGATCGCACGGAGCATCGAAGAGTCCGAAGGGCAGGAGCTGGACAGGAAGGCGGACACCGACGCGCTCATGGAACGGCTGCGGGGAATTCGTGACCGGTTGTCTTCACGCGTCCCCGGCATGCCTGACGACTCGACGCTCCGGGACCACCTGGAAACCCTCGGCTCCAGCACCCTGCGGACCCTGTTGGAGAGCGGGGCGTGGGACACCCTGATCGTCGGGGGCGAAGAGGTGGACATCGACATCTTCTACCGGCAGGACTCGCCGGCCGAGACCGCGCCCGAGAAGGCTCCCGCCGCGACGTGAGCACGGAACGGGTGCCGGGGCCGAACCGCCCCCGGCACCCGCGGCACGCGCATGAAGGTCGTCATCACCTACGCATAGGTGAGGGCTTGCCCGGGTGAAACAGGCATCGACCGCCCTCACCCGGCGGGCGAGGTGGCCGCGAGCTCTCTCTCGAATCCGGCCAGCAGCGCGTCGAGAGCGAAGTCGAAGCGTGCCGCGGCCGCGTCCTCGCCCGCGTCCCGGGCCGCCGCGACCAGGAGTGGATACGCCTCCGGGTCCAACGAGGCCAGGCTGCCGGCCCCGTCGACACGGCCCACCTGGGCGGCTGCGTGGCCGACGACGAAACTGGTCAGCGAGTAGAGAATGTCCAGGGTCCTGGGCAGAGCGAAGCCCGCCCCGTGCAGCATCTCCACCACTGCCTCCAGTGTCCGCAGATTGCGGGGTGTCATGGCGGGCCGGGAGAGCAGCAACGGCACGGCGTGCGGATGCTTGTCGAGCGCGGCGACCAGCGCGTGGGCGTAGGTGCTCAGGTCCTCCCGCCAGGTGTCGGCACCGAACGCCGGGGGGACCGCCTCGGCGACGACCTGCTCGATCATCCCGTCGAGCAGGGCGGTCTTGTTCGGCACGTGGTGGTAGAGGGTCATCGCCTCCACGCCCAGTTCCGCGCCGAGCCTGCGCATCGACAGAGCCTTGAGCCCCTCCTGGTCGACGAGTCGCAGTGCCGCCTCGAGGACGGCCTGCCGAGTGAGCCCCGCACGCTGCCCGGGAGCCCTCTGGGCCGCCATGGCGCCGCTCCTTCCACGCCGTACCCATCACGGACCGATTGACGATTCTTACGCTGTAAGTATAGCGTCCCGAAGCAGCCTTACATCGTAAGAATCGATGCCTCGAAGGCTCGACGGGGACGAGAGGACGAGCGGACGATGACCATCACCGAGCCCGCCGAAGCAAGGAAAGAGCCCACACGGCAACCGGACGATGCCGGTCCCGCCCGGACGCAGCCCCCGGAGGGGCCGGGTGCGGCAGGACTGCTGCGGCCGTACGCAGGGGGCTTCGCCGCCGTGATCGTCCTGCAGGTCGTCGGCGCGGTCGCGGGGCTGGCGCCGCTGCTCGCGGTCGTCGAGCTGGGCCGGCTCCTGCTCGAACCCGGTCCGGTCGACCCGGGTCATGTCCGGCTCGTCGTGGTCGCGGGCGCGGCGGGCCTTCTCGTCAAGCTGCTGCTGACGGCCGCTGCGGCAGGAGTCGGGCATCTGCTCGACGGGCGGGTGCAGTTGGCGCTGCGCCGGCAGCTGGCCGCTCGCCTGGGGCGCGTGCCGATCGGCTGGCTCTCCCGACGCCATGGTGGTGAACTGGCCAAGCTGGTGGGCGATGACGTCGGCGCCGTGCACCCGTTCATCGCCCACACGCCCGGTGAGCTGGCATCCGCCTTCGTCGTGCCGCTGGTGTCGCTGGTCTACCTGTTCACCATCGACTGGCGGCTGACGCTGATCACACTGATTCCGGTGGTCGCGGCGGTGGCGTTGGTCCCGCTGATGATGACCCAGGCCCGACTGCGCGAGCAGGCCGACTTCGACACGGCGATGGCGCGGATCGCACGCTCCGTCGTGGAGTTCGTCCAGGGCATCGCCGTGGTCAAGGCCTTCGGCGGGGGCGAGCGCGCCCACCGCGAGTTCCGTGCCGCCGCCGACGACTTCGTCGCTGTCTTCGGTCGCTGGGTGCGCGGGATCTCACCGACTGCCGCGGGAATGCAGCTCGTTCTCTCGCCGCCGTTCGTTCTGCTGACCGTTCTGATCGGCGGCGCGGCACTGATCGCCGGCGGGGGGATGGCCCCGGCCGACCTGCTGCCGTTCCTGCTGCTGGGACTCGGGCTGACCGCCCCGGTGGCGGCGCTCGGGCATGGCTTCGACGAGCTGCAGGCCGCCCGGCGCGCGGTCGGCCGGATCCGCGACGTGCTCGCGGTGCCGCCACTGCCGGAGCCGGCCGAACCGATCGCGCCCCGGGGCCACCGGGTGGAGCTGCGGGACGTCCGCTTCGCCTACGAAGCGGGTCACGACGTGCTGCGCGGGATCGACCTCGTGCTGGAACCGGGTACGGTCACGGCGCTCGTCGGACCGTCGGGAAGCGGCAAGTCCACGCTGGTCCAGCTGCTGCCGCGGTTCGTCGACCCGACGAGCGGTTCGGTACGCCTGGGCGGCGTCGATCTGCGCGAGCTGGGCAGCCGGGAGCTGTACCGGCAGGTCTCCTTCGTCTTCCAGGACGTCCACCTGCTGCGCGCCTCGGTCGCCGACAACATCGCGCTGTCGGCACCGGACGCAGGCCAGGCCGAGGTGGAGCGCGCCGCCCGTCTGGCGAACGTCCACGACCGCATCCTCGAACTGCCCCGAGGGTACGAGACGGTGATCGGCGAGGACGCCCGACTGTCGGGCGGCGAGGCCCAACGGATCGCGCTCGCCCGGGCGCTGCTGGCCGACACCCCCGTCCTGGTGCTCGACGAGGCGACCTCCTTCGCCGATCCCCTCACCGAGCAGGCGATCCGCCGCGCCCTGGACACACTGCGGGAGGACCGAACGGTCCTGGTCGTCGCGCATCGCCTGGAGACGGTCGCGGGCGCCGACGCCGTTGCGGTCCTGGAGGACGGAGTCGTCGTCGAGCACGGCGCGCCGGGTGAACTGCTCGCCACCGAGGGGAAGTTCTCCGCGCTGTGGCGCTCGGGCCGTCGGGCCCGCCCGGAGCGGGGGAGCGGCCGTGACGGCGCACGGCCCGGTCGATCCGGGGGGTGAGGTGTCCGTGAACCCCCGGACGCACGGCCCGGCCGATCCGTTGGCGACGTGTCCGCGAACCCCCATCCATCAGTGAGGAGTCGATTCCCGATGATCCGCGTACTGCTGCGCGTGCTGGGCCACCAGCATGCCCGGCCGATGCTCCGCACCCTCGCCCTGATGGCCGCGACAGCGGTCCTGGAGGGCCTGTCCTACGCTCTACTGACACCGGTACTGCGGGCTCTGCTCGGGGGCGAGCCGGACCACGCCTGGCCCTGGCTGGGCGCGTTCGGGGCCACGGTGGCGGCCTACGCGGTGCTGCGCTACCTCAGTGACCTTTCGGGGTTCCGCGTCGGCACCGCGCTGCTGCGCGGCGTGTACCACCGCCTCGGCGACCATCTGGCCCGGTTGCCGCTCGGCTGGTACGGCGCGGCACGGGTGGGAGAGGTGTCCGTCCTGGCCGGTCAGGGCGTCCTCCGGGCCATGAGCGTGCTCGCGCACCTGCTGGCACCGATGGTCTCCGCCGCCGTGACGCCGCTGACGATCGTCGTCGTGATCCTCTTCCTCAACTGGCAGTTGGGCCTGGCCGCGCTGGCCGCAGTCCCCGTCGTGGTGGCGATCCAGATCCTCACCGGACGTTCCGCGGCGGCCGAGGAGGTGGAGCGTGCCGCACGCGACCGCGAGGCCACCGGGAGGGTCGTCGAATACCTCCGGGCCCAGCCGGTGCTGCGCGCCGGCGGCCGGACCGCCGAACGGTTCGGTCTCCTCGACGACGCCTTGCGGCAGGTCCAGCGTGCCTCCCGCCGGTCCACGCTGGTCGCGCTGCCCGGCGTGCTGGGCCTGACGCTGACGGTGCAGGCGGTGTTCACCGCGGTGCTGGTGCTGGGTGCGTACCTCGCGCTCGGCGGAGGTGTCGGGGCCGCGGAGCTGCTGACGGTCCTGGTGCTGGCCGCACGATGCGCGGATCCGCTGCTGTCGCTGGCCGAGCTCGGCGGCAGGCTGCGTGGCGCGCGCGGCGAGCTGGACAGGATCGACGCGGTGCTGCGTACGGAGCCGCTGCCGCAGGCCCCCGAGCCGGTCGAGCCGGCCGGCCACGGGCTGGAGTTCGCGTCGGTCGCCTTCCGGCACGAGGGGCGCGCGGTGTTCGACGGCCTGTCGCTGTCCGTCCCCGAAGGGCAGCGGCTGGCCGTGGTGGGGCCTTCGGGCGCGGGGAAGACCACCCTGCTGCAGCTGCTCGCGCGGTTCTACGACGTGGACGCGGGCGTTGTGCGGATCGGCGGCGCGGACGTGCGTGCCATCCGCACCGAGGCGCTGATGGCACGGTTCGCCATCGTCTTCCAGGACGTTTATCTCTTCGACGGCACGATCGAGGACAACGTGCGTCTGGGGCGCCCCGGCGCCACCGACGCCGAGGTACGGGCAGCCGCGGCTGCGGCGCGATTGGACGAGGTGATCGAGCGACTGCCGCAGGGATGGTCGACCACCGTCGGAGAGGGCGGGGCCCGCCTGTCGGGCGGCGAGCGCCAGCGCGTCTCGATCGCCCGGGCCCTGTTGAAGGACGCGCCGATCGTGCTCCTCGACGAGATCACCTCCGCACTGGACCCCGTCAACGAGGCCGCCGTCCACGCCGGCATCGAACGCCTGATGGCGGGACGGACCGTGGTGATGGTGGCTCACCGGTTGCGCACCGTCCAGCATGCCGACCGCATCGTCTTCCTCGACGCCGGCCGCGTCGTCGAGGAGGGCAGCCACGACGATCTGCTACGCCGCGGCGGCCGCTACGCCGACTTCTGGAAGCTCACCCTGGCGTCCCCTGCGACGACGTTCGGCTGAGAGTGCTCGGCTGGTGGCGCGGCCGGGCGTCACGCCAGGCGGTCCTGGCCGTGTCGGATCCGGCCCTGCCCGTACCGAAGGCTCTGGACGTCGATGACCTCTCCCTCCGCCGAGGACACCGCTTGAACAATCGCTGCTTCCGGAGCCGTGGGCTTGCGGAGCAGGAGCAGCGCCGCGTCGTCGTGCAGTCGGCCTCCCACGTGCGCCAGCAGTTCGTCGTGGAGCGCCGCGAGGGTACGCGTCGGTTCGTCGGACAGGTGCTGCGCCAGCCTCTCGGCGAGCGGGTAGAACTCGCGTCCGCGGTCGCGGGCCTCGGTGACCCCGTCGGTGTAGAGCAGCAGCTGATCACCGTCCGCGAAGGGCAGGACATGGAGGCCGGGGGTCTCGCCCGTGAGGGCGCGCAGGCCGAGGGGCGGGGCCGGATGGGCGGGTTCGACGGGCGCGACCGCGGATCCGCGGACCAGCAGCGGAGGTGCGTGCCCACAGTTCACGACTTCCAGCACGCCAGGCCGGGGGTGACCGGCGACCACGGCGGTGACGAAGTCGTCGCAGCGGAGGTTGCGCGCCAGACTCCGCTCGATCCTGTCGACGACGGCGAGGAGATCGGGTTCCTCGTAGGCGGCCTCGCGGAAGACCCCGAGGACCAGCGCGGCGACCCCCACGGCCGGCAGCCCCTTGCCGCGCACATCGCCGACGATCAGCCGAACGCCGTACGGGGTGGGCACGAGGGCGTAGAGATCACCGCCGATACGGGCCTCCGCGGCCGCGGCGCTGTAGCGGACGGCCACCTGGAACGGGCCGACGACGGCCGGAACGGGCTGGAGAAGTGCGTGCTGGGCGGCCTCGGCCACCGAGCGGACGGCCGCGAGCACCCGCTCGCGACGCCCCCGCAACACGCTGGCCAGGCCACTGGCCAGGGTGACGGCCCCCAGGGCGGACAGTCCGGCCGCCAGCTCACGCCCCGGCGCGCCGTCGCGGATGCCGAGCGTCACGCCCAGCACCCCGGCGAGGAGACCGACACACAGGACTCCGCGAGGCCCGTTGGTGGTGGCGGCCAGCGCGGGGCCGGCGGCGAGCAGCGGCAGCCAGGTCAGCCCGGCTCCGCCGAGGAGGTCGACGACCACGATGACGGAAACGATGAGCACGGGCAGTACGGGCGTGCCGGAGGCGAGCTGCACCGCGACGCGCTTCCGGGCCGCCGCCCCGGGGGCGACCCCGTGCTTCCTGAGCGGCTGTGTCGGCCCGTGTGCGCCACTGTGCTCTCGCGTTTGACTCATGTATCGCCCGCAGTCCTCACCTGTGCGCGGAGCGTGCGCTCCGCTTATGTCCGTTTTATTCAGGAAAGGGCATGAGTGCCGCGTGTCACAAGGGCATGATTTTCAGATAGTGAGCGAGAGGCCCCTGGTCACGCGACTCGCGGCGGGGAGCAGCCGCCTCCGGATCTCCTCGAGGCGGGAGATCCGGTCCGCCGGCAGGGAGACGCCGAGCGAGCCGAGCGTGTCCCCGCTGTACACGGGCACCGCGACGCAGAC
The DNA here is from genome assembly GCF_042264065.1 of Streptomyces sp. NPDC056222. Classification (NCBI taxonomy): domain Bacteria; kingdom Bacillati; phylum Actinomycetota; class Actinomycetes; order Kitasatosporales; family Streptomycetaceae; genus Streptomyces; species Streptomyces sp. NPDC056222. The sequence goes on from NZ_JBHJTL010000058.1 coordinate 18,403, forward strand.
CGTGCCGAGGCTGTACTCCTCCATGTCCGTGACGGCCGGGGCCAGGGGAGTGGAGTCGAGCTGCCGGAGCAGTTCCGGAACGTGGGTGATCGTCCGCGGCGTGAGATCTGCCAGATGGTGCCGGGAGAGATAGTCCTTGCGGGAGTCCTCGTCCAGCTCCCGCAGCACCGACTTCCCCAGCGCGGTGGCGTGCCCGGCGTCCTCCATTCCCACCCAGAGGTCGACCCGGGGCGCCCGGGGGCTGTCCACGATCTCGGCGACCCGGATCTCGCCGTCCTCGTAGAAGGTGAGGTAGGCGGCGGTCGCGCATTCGTCGCGTAGCGCGGCGAGCGCCGGACGGATCCGGCTCAGCAGCGCCTGCCCGCGGCCGGTGGTGTGGAGCGCCTGCATCTTGTCGCCCAGGACGAACCCGCCGTCGTCCAGCTTCCGCAGATATCCGTCATGGACCAAGGTCCGCAGCAGGTGGTAGGCGGTGGCCAGGGGCAGCCCCGTCTCCCGTGCCAGCTGCTTCGCCGGCGCGCCGTTCCCGTGTGCGCTCACGGCCTCCAGCAGGCGGAAGGCCCGCTGCACGGACGTGATGAGCGTAGGGCCGGGGCCATCGTGGGCAGCCATACGACCAGCGTGCGCCGGGCGCGCGGTACAGGCAATTCCCACCCGGCTCCGCGCGACCGCACGGCGTGACGCCGTCGGCGTGGGTGGATCACTCCACGGACGGCCTGCGTCGTTCTTCGGGGGGCCTGCAGACCCGGCGCGGAACGGAAACCGTGGACCGCTTCCAGGAGCGGTCCACCGTTCACTCGTCGACGTCCTCCAGCCTCCGGACGCGCTCCGCGTCGCACGTGCGCGGACAGGTCAGGCACGCCTGAGCCCGGTCGAGCTTGTAGTAGAGACAGCATCCGAGCCGGGTGCGCGTGTGGTGGCCCCGGCCGCCGGGGCCGGTCAGCCGCCTGAAGTCGGCGCCACCCGGGAAGGGCGGGATGCCGTGCGGGAGCAGCTCCGTCGCGGCCCGCACCGCCTCGTCCTCCCGGTCGAGCATGCGGCCGAGGTACCAGATGCCGGAGACCAGATCGTCGGCCACCATGCCCCACAGAGCCCTCGGCCCGCGCCGCAGGTGGCTGCCGATCGCGGCGATCAGGGGGCGTACGTGATCGACGACGGCGGCGCGCAACTCGGCGCGCAACGCCTCCTCGTGGCCGATCACCCGGGCGCCGGGCAGTCCGGCCGCCGGGTCGTCCGGCAGGCAGGCGAAGTCGGAACCGGGTACGACCTCGAATTCGCCCGTCGTGAGGTCCAGCCGGACCTCCGCCGGGTGAAGGCGCGGCACGCGACGCTCCAGATGCCACGGGCCGCTCATCAGCAGGCTGACGGACCACAGGTAGTCGTGGAGAGCGCGGGACGCGGCGACGTCCCGGCGGGGGGCGTGTCCGTGTCGCTCGTGGATGCGGACCGTCTCGGCGTGGATGAAGGCGTCCAGCGCATGTTCGTCCTGGGCCAGGTCGGCGCCGGTGACGCAGTCCGCCGGGGGCCTGCCCGGGAGAGCGGTCCGGGCGTCGAGTGCGTCGCACAGCGTGATGACGCGGCCGTAGGTGCCGGTGAGGGCGGCGGTCGAGCTCACGGCGTGAGGCGCCGCCGCGGTTCCCGGTGCCATGGCCATCCCACTCCTTCGCGTGTCGACGACGCATCGCGTCGGCGAGTTTGAAATAAGGTAAGCCTCACCTTACGTGAAGTCGATCCAGCTCATGACCGGGGGTCAGGTCGCTCAAGGCGGGGGGAAGTTGAGAACTTAGGTTTGCCTAACTTAGGCTGCGCAGTCGGTGGCGACACCGGGGCGCGCCGAACCGCCACGCCGCGACCGGCGCCGTGCGCCGACACCACTCACCACCCGACCCGAAGGGGCCGCCCGTGCGGTTGTATCTCCTCGCCCTCAACCCGACCGACTCGGTCACCGAGGGTTTCCTTCCGGCCGCCGCCCGGCTCGGCCTGGACGTCACCGTGCTCACGGACCAGCCCGCGGCGCACCGCCACCGCGGTCCCGGTATCGAGGTCCTGGCGTGCGACGTACGTGACTTCCGTGCGGTCATCACCCGGATCTCGACGCACCACGCACCCGACGGGATCTTCACGAACAGCGACCACCTGCAGACCCAGGCCGCCCTGGCCGCCGACTACTTCGGTCTGCCGGGCAAGAGCTGGCAGGCCGCGCTCCGAGCCAAGGACAAGGCGCAGATGCGCCGTCACCTCGCCGCCACCGGCGCCGACACGGTCTGGTCGAGGGAGATCGGTCCGGGGCGGGACCTGGCCGAACTCACCGAAGGGGAGTTCGCCGACGTCCCGTACCCGTGCGTGCTCAAACCGCGGGAGGGTGTGGCCAGCGAGGACGTGGTGCTCGTCGACGGGCCCGCGGAGCTCGTGCTGCGCTGCAAGGAGATCCGGGCGCGGCGGCCGGGGGCGGCGTTGGTCGTCGAGGAGTACCTCACGGGCGAGTTGTACACCCTGGAGACGCTCGGTGACGGCCGTACACGCCATGTCCTGGGCGGGTTCCACACCGAGGTGTCACCACCCCCGTACTTCATCGAGCGGGCCATGACCTTCGTGGCGTCGCATCCCGAACCCGTCGTCGGGCAGGTCCTCGCGCAGCTCGACGCGCTGGGCGTCGGATTCGGTGTCTGTCACACCGAGTTCGTGGTGCACGAGGGGCGGGCCCGCATCATCGAGGTCAACTACCGTGCCGTGGGGGACCAATGCGACCTGCTGCTCGCCCGGCTCCTGGGAATCCCGCTGTTCGAGCACATCCTGCGGACGCATCTGGGGGAGCCGCTGCCACGGGATCTCGGCGCCCGCACCGAGCGGGCCGCCCGGCTCGTCTACCCGTGCGCCGATCGCGCCGGGACGCTCACCGCCGCGCCCGCCGCCGTCGACCTGTTCCAGGACGGTGTGAAGCTGACGTACCGGCCGCTGCGCGAGCTCGGCGAGCGCCACGAGCTGTACCGGACCAACCGAGACTACCTCGGGGTGCTCCGCGCGATGGGACCCGGCCAGGACGCGGTCGACCAGGTGATCGCCGGCTTCCTCGCCGCACAACGCTGGGAGATCACCCCATGACGGCCACGACCACCCCGGGCGCCACCTCCTTCACGCCCGAGACCCCGGACGCCCCGGATGCCTGCGAACGCGACCTGCTCCTGCGTGTGCTCGGTGCGTTCCTGCGGGAGGACGTCGTGGGTCTGCGCACCCGCGGCGTGAGGGTGGAACGGACGGACGGCCCGTGGCTGCGGCTCGCCGCCTCCGCCGGTGAGGACGCCTTGCTGCTGCCGCTCGCCGAGGACGGATTCCAGAGCGCGACCACCGCTCGACTTCCCCTGCTCGTACGGGAGTCGGACGGCCGTGAGCTGACCACCACCGGGGAGATCGTCGACGCCCTGGCCGCATGCGCGGACCCGGCCGATCGGGGCGGCTTCGAGGCCTTCGCCGAAGAATGCCGACAGACTCTCGCCACCATGCGGTTGCACGCCCGTACGCGCGGCGAGGTCGCCGAACTTCTCACCGCCCGCTACGGAGCCGACCCCGCCGAGTGGACCGGCCTCGCGGGGGGACTGGCCCACGACACCCTCGCCGCCCGCATCGACCATCCCGTCTATCCCACCGCGCGAGGTCGCACCGGACTCGGCGAAACCCAACTGCGCGCCCACGCACCGGAGTTCCACCCCTCCTTCGCCCTGCGCTGGATCGTCGTACCCCGGCAGGCCGTCACCGCGCCCGGAATGGACCCTAGCCTTCCCCTCCACTGGCCGACGCCGGCGACGCTCGGGCTGCCGGACCTCCTCCCCACGCACATCGCGCTCCCCGTACACCCGCTCACGGTCGGCGCCCCCCTGCGTGAGGCCCTGCGCGCCACCGGTCTGGAGGAAGCGGCCGTCCTCGCCGAGCCCGCGTACCTCGAGGTCGTGCCGACGCTGTCGATGCGGACGGTGGCCCTCGCGGCCGACCCGGCCGTCCACCTCAAACTGCCCCTGGACACCTCCACCCTGGGCCTGCGCAATCGCCGGACCATCAAGCCCGGCACACTCGTCGACGGCGCCGCCGGCCAGCGGTTGCTGGAAACCGTGATCGCGCACGAGCCGCGCTTTCGCGACACGGTCCTCGTCGCCGACGAGACGGCCTACGCCCATGCCGGGCACGAACTTCTCGCCTTCCTGGTCCGCCGATACCCGGCCGGTCTCGAGGACTGCGTCGTCGTTCCCCTGGCTGCCCTTCTGAGCCGGGCCCCCGGCGGTCGCCCGTTGATCGACCACCTCGCCGACCGTTACTACCGCGGCGACCCGGTCGCCCTGCTCGATGCCGCTCTGACCCTGCTCTTCGACTGGCAGACCACTCTCTTCGGCTACGGCATCGCGCTCGAATCGCACCAGCAGAACGTCTCTCTGGTGCTGGACGACGGACCGGACGGCCGCCCCCGCCTGCGGCTGCTCCTCAAGGACAACGACGGCCCGCGCATCAACACGGCCCGTATGCGGGACGCCCTGGCCGGCGACGCGCCCGCCCCGTCCGCCTTCGACGACGCCCGGATCTTCGGCGACGAGGACAGGCCCGTCATCGACCTGTTCGCCACCATCACGGTCCACCTCTGCGCGGGGGCCTTCGCCTTCGGTCTGGCCCGGCACGGCCGTGCCCCGCTGGACGTACTGCTCGGGCTCGTCCGCGACCGGCTGGCGGAAGCCGTCGAACGGCTCGGTACGGACTCGGGGCAGCCGGGCGCGATCCTGAGAACCCACGTCCTGGACGCCCCGGAGCTACCGGTCAAGGCCATGGTCTCCGCCGGCACCCTGCTCACCAAGGAACGCTCGGGCGCCATCGACATCAACAAGCACTACACCACTGGCCCCAACTACCTCCGCACCACCGGCATCTCGCGATGATCTCCGCCGTGCCACCGTGTCTCGTCGCCGTTCTCGCTCTGTTCGAAGCCCCAAGGGTGGAGACGACGAGCCGAACGCCCCATGCCTTCCGAACCTTCGCTCTCCCTGTACGTGCTGGAGCCCCTGATGTCGCTCATCGATTCGCTCGACACCGTGCCGCCTCCCGGCGCCCCTGCCCCCGCGGTCCCGGCTTCCCCCACCGAACTGCCCACCGCGGACACGGCCGTGGTCCACACCCTTCTCAACTGCCTGGTGCGTGAGGTCTCCGGCCCCGAGGGGCAGACCACGCTCGCCGACGGTCACCTGCTGCTCCGCCTGCCCCGCGCGGGCGTGCTGCTGAAGGTCGCCCTACGGCGTACGTCCATGCTGGGCGCGCACCGCTTCGCCGGGCCGGTGCTGGAGCGGCGCCCCGGCGGCGGCTGGTCGCCGGTCGACTGGCGGCTCCTGTCCGCGTACACCCAGGAAGAGCTGTGGCTGCGCACCGGGGTGCGCAACGAGGAGTTCCTGGACCAGGTCGCCTCCAGTCACGAGGCCGTCTCCACCGTTCTCGCCACGCGTGCGGCGCGGCCACGGCCGACGCCCCTCGGCGTGTTCTCCCGATACGTCGCCTCCGAACAGTCCCTGCTGTTCGGCCACCGTTTCCACCCCACCCCCAAGGCCCGCGGCGGCGGCGACGCCGCCTCCTGGACGGCGTACGCCCCCGAGGCCGAGGCGTCCTTCCCGCTGCGCCACCTGGCCGTGCGGGAGCAGCTCATCGCCGAAGACGGCGAAACCGAAGCACTCGACCGACTGCGTCCCGATGTCCCGGACGGCTACCGGCTGCTGCCCGCGCACCCCTGGCAGTACGAGATGTTGCGCGAACTCCCGGAGCTGCGCGCGGCGTTCGACCGGGGCGACATCCACGACCTGGGCACGGGCGGAGGGCGGTTCGCGGCCACGTCCTCCCTGCGCACCGTGTACGACGGCGAGTCGTTCCTGAAGTTCAGCCTGAACATCCGTATCACCAACTGCCTGCGCAAGAACGCCAGTTACGAGCTCTCCGGTGCGGTCGCCCTGACCCGTGTCCTGGATCCGGTGCTGGCCGACCTCGCCACGCGGTTCCCCGGCAGCGGGATGCTCCGCGAACCCGCCTTCCGCAGCCTCTCCCTTCCCGGCCCGGACGGCACCCCGGACCGTGCCCTGCTCGAAGGGTTCGGAGTGATCGTCCGCGAGGGACTCTCCAGGCGCCTGATGCCCGGCACCACCCCGCTGCTCGCGGCCGCGGTCGCCGACGAGTACCCGACCGGCCCCGGCCACATCTCCCGGCTTCTGGACGGGGCCGGCCCGCGGACCGCCCTCCGCTGGTGGGCCGCCTACCTCGATCTGCTCGTCCCGCCCGTCCTCGCCGCCTACTTCGACCACGGCGTCGTCATGGAACCGCATCTCCAGAACGTCCTCGTCTGCGTCGACGACGACGGGATGCCCGCCCAGGTCCTCTTCCGCGACCTCGAGGGCACCAAGCTCCTCCCCGAGCACCACGCCGACGCCCTCGCCGCACTGCCCTTCGAGGTCGCCGGGCCGATGACCTACGACGCCCGGCGAGGGTGGGACCGGGTGCTGTACTGCCTGCTGGTCAACCACATCGCCGAGCTGCTCGCCGCCGTCGCCGACCTGCACCCGCGGATCGAACCCGACCTCTGGAACCAGGTCCGCGCGACCCTCCGGTCCTACGCGGACCGGCACGGCTGCCCGCCGCGGCTCGCCGCGCTCCTGGCCGGCGTCCCACTGCCGGCCAAGGCCAACCTGCTCACCCGCTGGGAACGGAAGGCGGACCGCGAAGCCGACTACGTCCGCCTCCCCTCCCCGCTCGCCGACGACATGCCGCGCGACAGTGTCCACAGCCAGAACCGCCCGAGGACCCGATGACCGACCCCACCGCCGCAGTTCGCTCCCACGCCCTGGCACTTCCCGCCACAGAGCTGCCCGCGTATGTCTACGACCTGGCGGCGCTGCGCGAGCACGCCGCGTCCGTTCGTCACGCCCTGCCCGGGAACGTGGAGCTGTACTACGCGGCCAAGGCCAACCCGGAGCCGGAGATCCTCTCCGCTCTCGCCCCGTACGTCGACGGCTACGAGGTCTCCTCGGGCGGGGAGCTCGCACACGTCGGCAAGGCGGTCCCGGGCCGTCCCCTGGCCTTCGGCGGCCCGGGCAAGACCCCGGCCGAGATCATGGCCGCTCTGGAACAGGGCGTGGCGCGTTTCCACGTCGAGAGCGCACACGAACTCCGTGTGCTCGCCGAGCTCGCCGCCCGAAGGCCGTCGCCCTGCCCGATCGGAGTGCTGCTCCGCTTCAACCTCCCGCTCGCCGACGGCTCGCTCGCAGGCAGCTCCCTGGCGATGGGAGGGCTCCCCAGCCCGTTCGGCCTCGACCCCTCCGAGGCCGACGAGGTCGTCGGTCTCCTCGGCGGCGGCGCGTACCCGCAGCTCGAACTGCGGGGCGTGCACGCCCACTTGGCCAGCGGCCTGGAGGCCGCGGAACAGGTGGCCGTCGCCGAGTCCGTGGTGACCTGGGCCGAGACCCTGGCCGCACGGCACCGGACCCCGCTCGCCGAGGTGAATGTCGGCGGCGGTATGAACGTCGACTACGCCGCGGCCGAGCGCCGGTTCGACTGGGCCGCCTACGGTGCCGGCCTCGCCCGTCTCTCCGCCGCGCACCCGGGGCTGACCCTGCGTATCGAGCCGGGGCGTGCGCTCACCGCCTACTGCGGCTGGTACGTCACCGACGTACTGGACGTGAAGCACAGCCACGGCCGGGAGTTCGCCGTGGTCCGAGGCGGCACACACCACCTGCGCACGCCGGCGACCAAGGGACACGACCAGCCCTGCACCGTTCTTCCGGTGGACTCCTGGCCTCATCCCTGGCCGCGACCGAGCGCCCGGCAGAACGGGATCACCCTCACCGGCCAGCTGTGCACGCCCAAGGACCTCCTGGCCCGGGATGTGCCGGCGCCGGGGCTGAGAGCGGGCGACCGCGTCGCCTTCGGTCTCGCGGGGGCGTACGCATGGAACATCTCGCACCACGACTTCCTCATGCACCCTCGTCCCGGCTTCCACTTCCTCGACCGGGCGCGGAACTGACGGGCGCGTTCCGAGCGGTCACCGGACGAGCTCGGACGGACGCCGGACGGCCTCGGCGCGATCCTCGGCGGGGTCCTCGGGCTCGGCCGCGTGCCGTTGCAGCTGCGACCGGGCTGCGAAATCCCGGATCCACGCCCTCTTGCGCAGCTTCAACGCCGGTGCGTGCGACTCGGTGAAGTAGTGGTCCGGGGGACGACGCTCCGGTGCGGGTGCGTGCTGGGGCGGCGGGAGTTGGTGTTCGGGGGCCGCGCACCGTAGAACCAGGTCTCATGCCTGATCAGCGGTCGGCCCAACGCCCGTGCCAAGGTCCTTGCCCGGTCCGCCTGGCAGGTGTGGGCTGCCACGGTTCCAGGAGCGTCATACCCCACCTACACGCTGGGTGTGGCTGCCGGCCAGGTGCGCGGGTAGGGCACCCGCAGTGTCCCAGGCGCCACGGGGGTGTGGTCGGCGGCGGCGTGCAGGCGCCCGTCGCGCAAGACGATCGCGCTGCTGGTGAGCATGGTGGTGACCAGTTCCTCGGCGAGCGCCTCGGGCGTAAGGCCGAGGAGCGCGGCGGCGTCGGTCAGCCAGGCCCGGGCGTGGAGGTACGACTCGATCGCCTCGGCGGGGATGCCGCCGCGGATCATCAGGGCGAAGGCGAGAATACGGCGGGCGCCGTACCAGACCGCGCCGGCCGGGTCGTCGACGAGCCGCTGCGCGCGTCGCAGCGCGGAGGCGAACGCCGCGGACGGGTCGGCGGGGACCGGGCCGTGGGAGGGCAGGATCACCCGCGGGGCGAGGTCGGCCATTCGCTGGAGCGAGGCGAGTGCGGAGCCGGCGGCGCCGGGCCCGTCGAGGGCCAGGTTGACCCAGCCGACGTCGTAGTCGGACAGCGCGTCCCCGACGACGAGGATCCGTTCCTCCGGCTGCCACAAAGCCAGGTGTCCAGGCGTGTGGCCCGGGGTGTGGATGGCTTCCCAGTCGGTGTCGCCGAGACGGACGGCCCGGGCGTCGTCGAGCGGGATGTCGACGGTGTACGGGGCGACGGGCTGGTCGAGGTACTCGGCCGAGCAACACCCCGGGTCCCGGCGGGCGATGGCCTCCGCCTCCGGCGCTCCGGCCGCGACGGCGGCCCCGCCCGCCCGGAGCAGGGCGTTGGCGCCGACGTGGTCGGAGTGCCAGTGAGTGTTGACGACCAGGTCGACGTTCCCCGCGTGCGCGCGGGCCCAGGTGACGGTCTCCTCGGCGTGGCCGACGAACCCGCTGTCGACCATGGCCGGACGACGGCCGTGCACGAGCAGTGTGTTGGCGTCAGGGAAAGGCCGCTGCCACCACGTCAGCCAGGACGGCAACGACCCCATGGCCGGCTGCGCCGTCACCGGGCAGGCCTGGTCACGCGGATCAGCGTCTGCTGCCCGTTGGCGACCAGCATGCGCGCCCCGTCGGGCTGGACGCCGTAGACCTCCAACTGGCAGACGGTCAGGGTGCGTCCGGTCTTGAGGACGGTGCCGACCGCTTCGAGGTGATCGCCGGCGGCGGGAGCGAGGAGGTTGATCTTGTACTCGACGGTGAGGACTTCCGAGTCCTCGTCGAACAGCGTCAGCGCCGCATAGCCGCCGGCGCTGTCCGCGATCGCGCTGGTCGCACCGGCGTGGACGTAACCGTGCTGCTGGGTCACCTCGGGGCGGGACGGGAGCACGATGTGCACGCGGCCAGGGCCGATGCGGGTCAGGCGGGCGCCGAGGTGGGACATCAGGCCCTGCACGTCGAAGCTGTCCTGAACACGTTTCTGGACCGCGCGGCTCGCCTGTTCCTGGATTCGCTCTGCCACGTGCGTGCTCTCCTTCGTATTCGTGCCGGGTGGAGCGGGGCGGGTTCCTCAGCCGGCCAGGCGTTCCACCAGCAGGAAGGCACCAATTGCGATCATCATGACACCGCTGATGCGGGTGACGGCCCGGGCGGCCGAGGGACGAGTGCTCAGCACCGTGCGGGCCAGGACGGCGACGGCGAGGTAGACGACGGCGCACGCGGTCACGTGCACCGTGCTGAGCAGCCCGGTCTGCGCGGCGACCGGCCAGCCCGTGGCAGGGTCGATGAACTGCGGGAACAGCGACAAGTACAGCAACAACGCCTTCGGGTTCAGACCGCTGATCCCGAACCCCTTGAGCATGACCTGCAGCCGGGAGGCGTCCACACTCTCTCCTCCGGCCGTCGGGACGGCCGGCTGCCGCAGCACGCCCCAGCCCAGCCACAGCAAGTACCCGGCGCCCGCCAGGGTCAGAGCGGTGAGCGCTGCCGGAGAGCTCGCCACGATCACCGCCAGGCCCGCGACGGCCACCAACGCGTACGCCATGTGTCCGGCGATGAGACCGGTGACCGCCGGGCCGACGGAGCGTCCCCGCAGTCCGGCGGAGATCGCGTATGCCCAGTCCGCGCCGGGCGTGAAAACCAGCAGCAGGTCCACTGCCAGGAAGGCCGCCAGCGTCGTGGTGTCCATCGATCGTTCCCTCTCATGCGTCTTGCTCTGGAGGGAAGGCTAGGTTGGATATGACCGAAGGTGTTTGCGTCTTTACCCCATGATCGCGCCTGGTGGGGGAGAATCTTCCCCATGGATGCCCTGGATCGGAAGATTCTTACCCAGCTGCAGCTCGACGGCCGCCTGACGATCACCGAACTGGCCGCCCGAGTGCAGTTGAGCGTCTCACCCTGCCACCGCCGCCTGCGCGATCTCGAACGCGAAGGTGCGATCCGCGGCTACCGCGCCGTCGTCGACCCGGCCGCCGTCGGCCTGACCTTCGAGGCCGTCGTCTTCGCCACCCTGCGCTGGGAGGACCCCGACACCGTCACGACCTTCGAAGAGGCCCTGAGGGTCATCCCGCACGTGCTGCAGGCGCAGCGCCTGTTCGGAGAGCCCGACTACCTCCTGCGGGTCGCGACCGCCGACCTGGCCGCCTTCCAGGAGCTGTACGACCAGAAGCTCGCCCGACTCCCCGGCGTCCAGCGGCTGACCTCCACCCTCGTCATGAAGAACGTGATCGACGACCGGCCTCTGCCCGAGTAGGCGAGGAGGAAAGATCACTTCCGCCGAAAGGCGGCCGGGACAGAACCTGGCGGGGCGCAGCGGGACCTCGTTCTTGAGGAACGCTCGTCGCTCCGTGACAGTGGCCCGTCGCGCTCAGGAGTGGGGGAAGTCCTTGCGGTGGGCCGAGAGCCAGGTCCTGAAGTCCTGGAGTCCGGGGTACAGGGCCCGTACGGCAGCCAGGTCGCGGGCTGCGGTGAAGGGCTCCTCGCAGTCACGGTAGAACTGGAACATGTTGCCCGCTTCGTCCGCTCCGGGGTGGCCCAGGGCGCGGTAGGCGTCCGGGGTCAGCGGGCGATACGCGAACGGCACGCCGACCTGCTCGGTCAGCGCGGCGGCCATATCGGCGACTCTCAGGTGTTCGCCCGCGATGCTCACGGTCGCGCCGATGAGATCGGTACCGCGGTCCAGGACGGCCAGTGCCGTCCTGCCGATGTCCACGTAGCTGATGCCGGACAGCCGACTCTCGGCCATCGGAAAGTTGAGCACCAGAACGCCGTCGTCGGCCGGCTGCGGGGCGAACATGTCGAACAGGTTCTCCCAGTAGAACGTGGTCCGCAGGAACGTCGTCGGCACGCCGGCCTCGACGAAGTACCGGTCGGCCTCGGCCTTGGCGTCGAAGTGCGGGACCTTGTAGGAATCCTGGAGCGTGGGCATGCGGGTGTCGTCGAGCGGGATGCAGTCCCGGGTGTCCTCCAGCGTCGACCAGACGGCGTGCTGGACCCCGGCGTGACCGGCCGCCCTGGCGAGCGCCTCTGCCTGCGCCTTTTCGTGCTCGGCGTTCATGCCCTCCCAGAAGTTGGTCATCAGAAACGCTCCGTACGCACCCTCGAACACCGGCCCCAGACTCTCCTCGTCGTCCATGTCGGCCCGGACCACCTCGCATCCGAGCCGCTCGAGCTCGACCGCGGGCTCCGATTCCGGCTTGCGGGTCACGGCACGCACCGTGAAGTCGCCGTCGTGCTTCCCGAGGATCGCGCGTGCGAGAGATCCGCCTTGGCGCCCGGTCGCGCCGAACACGGTGACAATGCGCGTCTCCGTCATCGTCCCCGCCTCCTCCGTCCAGGTACTTCCCCCGATCGAGTGGCCGGGCGCGTCTGCCGGAGGCGCCTGCGGCGCGGCTACCCGGTCGAGCGGTCGCCAAGCACCGCTCCGCCACGAAGAAGTGCGGACGGCCGAGAACGGCCCCGATTGCCCCGACCTAGCCGGGGAGGGCCGTGCGTCGGCGCGCCAGGGCCTTGGCGTACAGCAGATGGACGATGGCCTCGGCCGCGAGCAGCAGGACCACGAGCCAGGGCGCGAGCGTGTCCGCGCCGAGGACGACGAGGAGCGGGATCCCGATCCCCGGGACCGCCCAGACGGCCACCTGGCGAAGGGGCCGGCCGAACCGCAACGCGATCAGCGCGTGCGCCGCGTGGTACAGCGCCAGGCCTCCGCAGAGCGCCCAGACCGCGCCCCGGGCCAGGTGGTCGTGACCGGACTCCTCCACCGCCGTGGCCAGTCCTGCGGCCATGGAGATGACGGCGGCGGTCACGAAGAAGTGCAGGAAGCCGGCCACGTCACGGGCGAGCAGATAGGCGTCCCGCCCGCCGGCGGTGCCGATGACCCGTTCCGCGGCGGTCGAGGCGAAGTCGAAGTAGGACCACCAGAGCGCGGCCAGCAGGACGAACCCGAGCACCGCCACCACACCGGCCGCAGCGGTCCAGACGTGGTCGGTGGAGGTGATCAGCGCCAGCACGGACTCGCCCAGGACGATGATCACGAACAGTCCGACCCGTTCGACAAGGTGGCCGGTGTGCAGCCGGCCGGGGACCCCCCGGCCCCGCGAGGTGAGCAGCAGGATCATCTCCGCGATCAGCAGGCCGGCCCAGACCGGGTAGATCCAGGGCGCCGGTACCGCGGCGGAGCCGGCCCAGAGCAGCGCGGAGAGCAGGCAGTAGGTCAGCGGCCGCCAGCGCGGCAGCGTCTGGGGCGCGGGGAAGCGGGTGGCCGGCCACCACAGGGCCAGCAGGACGAGGCGCGTCCCCGCGTAGCCGAGGGCGTACGCGGGGGCCCGGTCGCCGTCGGCCTCCGGCACCGCGGCTGCCATCAACGCCAGACACAGCATCGCGGCCAGCATGGCGAGGCGGCGGCGGGCGCTGTCGTCCTTGAAGAGGTTGGCGGAGACGGTGAGGTTCGCCCACATCCACCACGGCGGGAAGTAGAGGGCGAGGAAGACGCCGAAATCGCGCCAGCTGGGATCGCCGTGGAGACCGTGCGAGAGCTGGGCGACGAAAGCGACGAACACCAGGTCGAAGAAGAGCTCCAGCCATCCGGCGTGCCGGGGCTCGGGCGAGGGCGAGGGCGACGGCGCCGTGGTGTGCGGAGTGCTCATCGGGCCATCCGGAGGCGGGTTCGACTGCGGCACGGACTGGCTGCATCAGATCACGGATCCGACCCAGTCGCCCGCCGTCTCCGGCGTCGCCCCGGGGTTCTCGGGAGCCGTCACCCGCACGTCCGTCGTCCCCAGTTCACAGAAGCGCAAATGATCTTCTCTCGACGGTGCGGAGTCGGTTCCGGTGGACAGGCCTCCCCTTCCCATCGGTGTGACGGTATCTTCACGTCTCGTACACAGAATCAACACAGAGCGCACGAGGGGACACCTTGAGTCAGCAGCACCCCGGCCCGCCGCAACGGCCCGACCAGTCGCCGCCGTGGGGACAGCCTCGGCAACCGGGTCCCTACGGGCCGCCGCCCCGGAAGAAGGGCCTGTCCACCGGGGCGGTCGTCGGTATCAGCCTCGGTGGCGTATTCGCCTTCCTCGTGATTCTCGGCGCCGTGGCCGGGGGAGAGGGGACAACGGACGACAAGGCCTCGGCGAAGAAGCCGACGCCCACGGTGTCCGCCACCTCCGCGAGCACGCCGAGTGCCAAGGGCAGTGTCCCTGCCGCCGAGCCCAGCCAGAAGGCGGAGTCGGGGAAGCTTCCCGACTTCGTGGGGAAGGGGCTCCAGTACGCCCAGGACGAGGCCCAGTCCCTCGGCTTCCACAGCCTCCGCTCCCACGACTCCCTCGGCCGAGGCCGCAACCAGGCCTTCGACCGGAACTGGAAGATCTGCTCCCAGACACCCGCGCCGGGAACGCACAAGACCGACGTCACCATCGACTTCGGCACCGTGAAGCTCGAGGAGAGCTGCCCGAAGAGTGACGTGGGAGCACAGCCCGACGCCGAAGCGGGTGGAACCATGCCCGACTTCGTCGGCAAGTCGGTCAAGGTCGCTCGCGGCGCACTGCCCTCCAACGCGAGCATCACGGTGACCGACGCCGCCGAGGACCGCATGGTGCTCATGGAGTCCAACTGGAAGGTGTGCACGCAGAGCCCCAAGGCGGGCGCCGGGCTGGACGGCCGGCCCATCGCCTTCACCGCCGTGAAGTTCGAGGAGAGCTGCCCCTAGCTCACGTCACCGCACCCGTGCCCGCCCGTCGTCCGGTGGGCGCGGGATCACGATCCGTCGGCGGGCCAGAGCTTCTCGGCGGGCTCCTCGCCCCCTTGGTCGAGACGGAACGGCGGGTAGGCGTCCGTCATGAGGCCCGCGTAGGCCGCGACCCGGAGGACCCAGCGGTTCAGGCCGACCACCAGGACGAACAGATCGCGCGGATACCGGCCGGTGAACGCGAGGGCGATGGCGGCGAAGAGGGTCAGCAGGGTGATCAGGCCACCGCTCCACCAGCTCGCCCTCATGCCACCGGCGAAAATGGCGATCACGAGGTAGTGGGGGATGGCGAGCAGCCACCACTTGACCAGGACAAGGCCGCGAGAGAGCCGCTCCGGGTAGGCGATGTCCAGCCGCGCGGGGTAGTCGGGCTCCGGCCCCAGGCTGAAGGGTGGATAGCGGTCGGTGCCGAGGGCGCTGTACGAGTAGTAGGAGACGCGCCAGGACCAGCGCAGCACCCCGAGGTTGAAGTCGAACAGTGGTCGCGGATACCGCTCGGTGAACAGGATCGCGAAGAACGCGATCACGGTCACGATCAGGAACGCGATCCAGAGGAAGATCAGCACGATCCAGTGGGGGATCACGAGGAGCCACTTGACCAGCCACAACCAGCGGGACAGCGGGGTGTCGAGCCGGGCCGTCACCGTGACCGGAGGGTAGGAACGGGAGGTGTCCATGAACGTCACTTCCTCGCCGGACCGGTAGTTTCGTGCGGGAGCCGGTCATGTGCCCCCATCTTCAGGATCACCCCGTTCCGCCCTCCGGCCCACCGGAGCACGAGCCCGCCGGAGGCGTCCTCACGCCCCCGCCCCCTGCCCGCCCTCCGGTCGCGCCTCGATCCGGTGGCGGACGACCGTCGTCAGGACCGTGAGCCGCGTCGACGTCGCGGGGACCGGGGCGACGGGGTTCTCGATGCGCCGGGCCGCCTCCGGGAGCTGCGCCAGGTCGGCCTCGAATCGGGCACGCGCGGCAACCAGGGTGTCGGGCGGCTCCGTGCGGAGCCCGCCGCGCATCACGGTCCGCAGCAGCGGCTCCGTACCGTCCGGCGGCTCCTCATTGGCCAGGCCCACCGTGTCGCGAAGCCCCGGGCCGCGGAAGACCTGCTTCGGTGCGGGTGCCGTCGTCTGCGCGGACGCGAGCCTCATGACCGGACGCCCGTCGTACTCCACAAGCTTGTAGGAAGCATCGAGATACGGGGCGTCGGCGGCGACGCCGATCTTCGCGCCCACGGCGAAGACGTCGATCGGTGCCCCGTCCCGTACGAGAGCGGCCACGCCGTACTCGTCGAGTTCACCGCCCGCGATGATCCGCACGTCCCGCAGCCCCGCCGCGTCGAGAGTGGCCCTGGCCCGGTGAGCGCGCGCTCCCAGGTCACCGCTGTCGATGCGGATCGCGGACCCCGGACCGCGCCCCAGGTCCGTCAGGACGCGGGCGGCCGTCGCCACCCCACGGTCCGTGTCGTACGTGTCGACCAGGAGGGTCACCGGGCCCGGGTGGGCGCGCGCGAACGCCCGGAAGGCGTCCTCCTCGGAGGCGAAGGACTCGATGTGCGAGTGGGCCATGGTGCCGGACGAGGGAATGCCGTACTGGGCGGCGGCCGCGACATTGCTCGTACCGGCGAAGCCGACCAGCGCGCAGAGCCGCGCCGCCTGCAGGCCGGCAGCCGGTTCGTGGGTCCGGCGCGAGGAGGAGTCCACGAGGGACCGCCCGGCGGCGGCGAGCACACAGCGTGCCGCCTTGGCGGCGACCGCCGTCTGATGGCAGACGAGCGCCACCAGATACGTCTCCACGAGCCTGGCCTGGGGCAGGGGCGCGGTGACCTCCAGGAGGGGTTCACCGGCGAGGACGAGCCGCCCTTCCGGAACCGCGCGGACCTGGCCGTCGAAGGAGAGCCCGTGCAGGGGTTCGAGCTCCTCGACCGGCCGCCCCAGGGCCTCCGCGAACGCACGCACATCGGACAGGCCCACCCGGAACCGCGAGAGGTGGTCGAGCGCGGGTTCGAGCCCGGCGGCCACGAGGAAGCCGTGCCCCGGCGGCAGGTCGCGCACGAAGAGGCTGAAGGTGGCCGGTGCCCGCATGTCCTCCCGCAGGTACGAGAGCGCCATCGTGACCTCGTAGAGCTCGGTCGTGGTCACCAGGGACATACTTCGAGGATGCGCGGCCGATCTGCCCGCCGCACGCGCAACGCACGTACGACGCCCGGTTGCCGCACGAGGCCACCCGGCCGGTCAGGCGACCGGGAACCCCGCCAGGTGGTAGTGGAGCAACATGCTCGTCGTCGCGATTGCGGCCGCCGCCGTGATGGTGAACAGCAGGCGGCCCGCGACGGTCCACCATCCGCGGAGCCAGGCCGCGACCGCCCCCGCCACCACGCCCAGGGTCAAGGCCACCAGCGCCGTACCCAGCATGGTGACGGCGGACAGGAGCGGCGACCCCAGGGGGACCATCTCCATCATCGCGTTGCCGTCCGCGACGACCGCCGCGAGTGCGGCGGTGAAGGCCGCCGCGATCAGACCGGTCACCGCGGCCGCTGCCCGGGTGGCCCGCGCGGCGGGCGGATGCGGGATCCGGCCACGGGTGCGCCCCAGCAGGGCGGTTGCCGGGAACGCGATCGCGCCGATGACCAGCCCGCCCACGCCGAAGGCGAGCAGTCCCATGTGCAGAGAAGGAGATTGACGCCAGGTCAGTCTCTCGTACGCCGTCGACGGCGTCGCCGACGAGACCAGTACCCCGCTCCTGCTGAAGGCGAGCGTCGCACCATGGCCGCCGCGTTCGCGGAAGAGGCCGTCACCGAGGGCGAGCCAGCTCTGTGCGGGCCGGTCGGGATCGAGGGAGAGACCGGTGGTGCGCAGTCCGTTCGCGCCGTCCCTCTCCACGGTGACCGACGAGACCAGGCCTTCGACCGCCATGAGGCTGGTCCGGCTGACCCGGGCGGGGCGGTACGTGCCGGTGTACGAGTCGAGGGCGGGGTCCGTGGCGGCATCGCCGGCCGCGCTCGGGGCCGCGGCCGCCGGGCGGCCCGGTACCAGGGCGTCCACGATGCGATTGATCAGGTCCTTGCCGTCCCAGGCGGCCCGGCCGTCCTTGCCGTCACCGTTGAAGACGACGAACACCCCCAGATCGTGGCCGGGGACAAGGAGCAGGTTCGAGTGGAATCCGGGAATGTCGCCGTCCTTGAACCAGCCGGTCCGTCCGTCGCGCCGCCACTCCTCGAAGCCGTAGCCGACGCCGGGCAGCCGGGGATCCTGCCGGTGGTGCACCTGCTGCATCAGGCGGTTCGCCGGAGCCGCGTCGGCGAGCTGGTCGGTCATCCAACGGCCCATGTCGGCGGCGGTGCTGACGGCCCCCGGCCCGGTCGGGCTCCACGCACCGTACTGACCCTTGTCCTCGGTCCAGCCGGACGTACCGTTGGGCCGGTAGCCGTGGGCGAGACGCTCTGCGATCGGCTCCGGCTGCGGCTGGGCGACCGTGGAACTCCTCATGCCCAGCGGCCTGAGGATGTGCTCGTCGACGTAGGAGGGGAAGGACCGGCCCGAGGTCTCGGCGACGATCTGGCCCGCGAGCGCGTAGCCGTAGTTGTCGTACGAGACGATCGTGCCGGGGGCGCGGACCCGGGGCGGGCGGCGCGTCACAAGGCTTTCCGCGAGCGGTTCGACGTCCTGCGCACGGGCCCTGCTGCGGCCGACGAGGTCGCTGTCGAAGCCGCCGGTGTGGGTGAGGAGTTGGTCCAGGGTGACGGGGCGTCCGGGATGGGTGTCGGGGACGGTGACCGCGCGGAGGCGGTCGTTGACGTCGGCGTCCGGGTCGATCCTGCCCTCGGCGACGAGCTGGGAGGCGGCCTGCGCAGTGAACAGCTTGGCGAGCGAGCCGAGGAAGAAGACCGTGCTGTGGGGGTCCACCGGCGCCCTGGTACCGGTGTCGGCGACGCCGTAGCCCTTGGTCAGGACGGTCCGGCCGCCGGAGACCACCGAGACGGCCGCGCCGGGGATGCGGTCGTCCGCGAGGTAGTCGGCGACGGCGGTGTCGACGAGGGAGTCGAGTGCGCCGGGGGTGCGGGAATCACGGGCGTCAGGGAGGGTGGCGGGGCTGGTCGGAACGGCCGCGTGAGCGGATGTGGGTAGGGAGACCAGCGCGGCGGAGGTGACCGTCATCATGATCGTGGCGGCCATCGTGGCGAGGGCCCGTATCGGCGTCGTACGCATACGTCGACGATCTCGTCCGGACGTGGGCCGCTCCAGTGCGAGCCGCATCGACCTGTGTGTATTTCACATGGGTGGGCCGGGTGCGGTGCCCAGGTGTACGTCTACCGTGACCTCATGAACGCCCGCCAGGCCGACCGCACCGCCGACAGCACCGCCGACGGCTCAGAGGCCGGTCCGACGCCCGCGGTCGTCTCCGTGGTCCTCGTCGTCGTCATTCTCGGATTCTCCTTCGAGCCCGGTGTCCTCCTGCCGCGCCCGGCCGCCGTGCCGATGCTGCTGCTCCAGATCGTCACCTGCCTGCCCTCGACGCGGCGGCTGCGCGGGGCGTGGACCCTGGCCGCGCAGATCCTGCTCGCGCCCTGGTCCGGCCTGCCCGGGTTCCTCGGAGCCTCCGTACTGCTCGTCGTCGAACGGCCGGTCCGTTGGGCCCTGTTCGCGGTCGTGGTGCTCGCCGGCGGGCTGCTCGCCCCCGGAGACGGCGGTGTCCACTCCGTACTCAACGGCATCGGCAACGCTCTCGCCCACGGTCTGATCATCTACGCACTCACCCGGCTCACCGACCTCTACACCGAACTCCGCGCCACCCGCGGCGCATTGGCGCAGGCCCGGGTCGCGGCCGAGCGGGAGCGCGCCGGCCGGGACCTCGACGCGGTGCTGGGAACGGCACTGGCGGAGATCGTCCGGCTGGCCGGACAGGGAACGCGGGGAGCGCGGCAGCTGGTGACGGTGGCGCGGGCGGCGACGGATCGGGTACGAGCCGCGCCGTCCGCGCACTCCGCCGACGGCGCGGACATCCCACCGGGCGCCCTGACGCCCCGGCTGGCGTGGCCCATCGTCGTCGCCACCCACCTCGAGTACCTGATCGTGGGCGTGGCCTTCCTGCTAGACGACGGGGTGACGGGTGGGCGGTTCGCCGCGTACACGGCCGCGTTGACGGCGGTCGTCGGTCTGCAGGCGTACCACTCCCTGCCGCGTCCGCCGGGCGTACGTCCCCGGCACGTGGCCTGGACGCTGGGCGCCCAACTCGCCCTCGCCCTGGGTGTACTGGCGGCTCCGGACGGCCCGTACCCCCAGTTGGTGGCCTTCGCGGCGGCCTCGGTGCTGATCGTTCTCCCGGGGCGCATCGCCTGGCCCGCGGCAGCAGCGCTGACGGGCCTGGTGGCGGTCGTGGCGCTCGTACGGACCGACGGTCCCGGAGCCCGGGGCGCCGCGGTCCTGGTCCTGGACGTCGTGGTGATCGCTCTGGTCTTCTACGGTCTGGCCCTGCTCACCGGCCTCGTCCACCAGGTGCGGGAGGCCCGCGGAGCACTCGCCTCGCTGGCGGTGGCCCGAGAGCGTCGGCGCATCGCCAGGGACGTCCACGATCTGCTGGGCCACGGCCTGTCGGCGATCGCGCTGAAGGGCGAGTTGGCGGACCGCGACCCCGACCCGGTGCGAGCCGACGGCCATCTCGCCGATGCGGCGGCGCTGGCGGGCCGAGCGCTCGCGGACCTCCGGGCGATCCCGGGGGACGGCACGGAGCTCACGCTTGCCGAGGAGGTGGACTCCGCCCGGAACGTGCTCGCCGCCACCGGCATCGAGGTGCGGGTGCGGGGCGAGGTGGAGAACGTCGACGAGGTGTCGGAGGCGCTGTTCGCCACGGTGCTGCGGGAGGCGGTGACGAACGTGCTGCGGCACGCCCCGGGAGCACGACGGTGCGAAGTGGAGTTCGGTCAGAGGCTGTTGCGGGTGGCGGACGACGGCGGTGGGCCGCTGGCGGAGGGAAGTACCGCGGTGGCCGGCGTCGGCGGCAACGGGCTGAGGAATCTGCGTGAGCGCGCGGCGGCGCTCGGCGGGCGGCTGGAGGCCGGGTCGGCCCCGGACGGACGCGGCTACGTCCTGACCGTCCGGCTGGTGACCGAGCCCGTCTCGGCGCCCTCGCGGGCCGGAGGATGACTCCGCGTCATCCCAGCCAGCCTTCCTCCCGTGCGATCCGCACCGCGTCGAGCCGATTGCGGGCCGCGAGCTTGGTGACCGCCGCGCCGAGGTAGTTCCGTACGGTGCCCTGGGTGAGGTGCAGTTCACGGGCGATGTGGTCGAGCTCGGCGCCGGTGGCGGCCAGCCGCAGCACATCGGTCTCGCGGGTCGTGAGAGGGCTCTCCTTGGCGGTGAGCGCCGCGGCGGCGAGCTTCGGGTCGATGACGTGATCCCCGGCGGCCACGCGGCGGATCGCGGCGGCGAGCTGGTCCGGCGGGGCGTCCTTGAGCATGAACCCGCCGACCCGTGCGGCGAGTGCGGACCGCAGCGCCTCCGGACGGCCCAGCGCGGTGAGGATCATGATCCGGCACTCGGGAAGCGCGACGGAGAGGTCGCGGGCGGCGGAGAGCCCGTCCGCGCCGGGCATCTCCAGGTCGAGGACGGCGACGGTGGGCCGGTGGGCCAGCGCGGCGGGGACGACGGCGTCCCCGCGGGCCACTTCGGCGACGACCTCCATGTCGTCCTCGAGACCCAGCAGGGCGACCAGCGCCCCGCGGATCAGGTGCATGTCCTCGGCCAGCAGAATCCGGATCATGGTTCCTCCCCCAGGAAGATCGTAACGGCTGCCGGGGGGCTCGGTCCGAGGCGCGTTCCGTCGGAGGGATCCGGGTCCTCGGGTCCGCCGGGTCCTCATGGTCCTCGGGGGCCGTGGGGTCAGGAGCCGTCCGCGGCCGCGAGCAGCGCGGCGACGTCCAGTTTTCCCATGGTGAGCATCGCCTTCATCGCCCGCTGGGCGCGCGCCTCGTCCGGATCGCTGAGCAGTTCTTCCAGGACGGCGGGCACGACCTGCCAGCTCAGGCCGAACTTGTCCTTGACCCAGCCGCACGGGCCCTCCTGTCCACCCTCGGACAGCTTGTTCCAGTAGTAGTCGACCTCCCCCTGGTCCGCGCAGTCGATGAGGAAGGACACGGCCTCGTCGAAGGTGAACTCGGGGCCGCCGTTGATGGCGGTGAAGCGCGTGCCGTCCAGGACGAAGTCGACGGTCAGCACGGTCCCGGCAGGGCGGGGGCCCGCCTCCCCGTAGTAGGACACGTTCTTGATCTCAGAGTTGGGGAAGACCGAGCAGTAGAACTCCGCGGCCTCCTTACCCTGTGTGTCGAACCAGAGGTTGGGGGTGATCCGGGGCATGGCGTTCTCCTGATCTCGTGTCACCGCCGTCCGGCGGCCCGGGAATCATTGCTCCACCACACCCCGAATCCCCGTAACCACCCCCGGCGCCGCCTCAGGACCATGCGGAAGGGGGACGCCGGAAGCCGATCCGGGTGCCTCCGAGCGGGGTTGCCCCGAGGTTCAGAGAATGTGGATGCGCTCCAGGGACCCCGCGCTGTCGCGAATCATCAGGTCGCTGCCCTTGGCGCGTTCGCCTTCGACGAACCCGAGCAGCAGGACCGCCCGGTTGATCACGTCGGCCTTGCTGACGCCGGTCGCGGCGGTGAGCTCCGCGATCGCGGTGACAGCCGGAGGGCACAACGTCACCGAGTACCGCTCGCTGTCGGGGTGGGCGGGGAGCTGATCCATGGCGATGCCTTCCTGACGACCAATGCGTACCGGAATTGCACCACGAACGCGCCGATCATGCACCGCATTTACATCACTTCTGGTGCGCCCGGCTGATCCCCGAGCCGATGGGGGAGGAGCGCCACACACCGACCGCTTCGCCCCTGCCCGTGGCGGCCGCGACGGTGAACGGCTCGGCCGGTCACCCGTGCGCGGGCGCCTGGCGGGCCACCGGGGCGCGCGGCTCGTACGGTCACAGTGACACCACCTTCCGATGGTGGTGTGGTTGCCGGTGGCTCCGCGTTCCCTTCGCACGGCGCGGGGCCACTTGCATGGGGGCGCCTTACTCGCCGTCGTACCCGCAGGTCCCGGGTGTCGACGCAGCACGGGTGAATGGCAGGCCCGCCCCCTCGATCGTTTCTACGATCCCTTCAGACTCTTCGAGAGGCTCTTGTCGACGCCGGACCGCTGGCCCTCGGTCACGGGTTCGCCGTTCCTGAACGGCCCCACGGGCACGTTCGTGAAGGTGATCTGTGTCCAGGACTTGCCGGTGCAGTCGATCCGATTCATGTTGTTCACCGGGCACTGGAGCTCCCATACGGCTCCAGTGGTGGTGGTCACCTTGTAGTTCAGGTCGTTGGCCTGTGACGACACGGTCGCGCCGCAGACAGTGCTCTCTTCGGGGTAGTTGGGGTAGGTGGTGAGGTCCTGCTCGTAGTACACCGGCCCCGTGCGGGTCGGCCGGTGGGCCCCGAATGCGGCGCCGTCGCGGAGGATGATGCTGAACTCTTCGGTGCCGTTGGGGAGCAGTGAGTCGACGTCGGCGCCGCACTGGCTCGGGCCGGTGTCTCCGGTGTCTCCGGTTGCACCGGTGTCTCCGGTGGCACCCGCAGGGCCGGTGTCGCCCGCGGGACCGGTGTCGCCCGCAGGGCCGGTGTCGCCTGCGGGGCCGGTGTCGCCTGCGGGACCGGTGTCGCCCGCGGGGCCCGTGTCGCCTGCGGGGCCGGTGTCTCCGGTGTCACCCGCGGGGCCGGGCGGGCCGGTCGGCCCGGTCGCGCCCGTAGCCCCCTTGCACTTGTCCTTGTCCTTGTCCTTGCCCTTGTCCTTGTCCTTCGCGTCGTCGAGCGTCCCTGAGGCGCCCACATGCTTGTCGTCACTCTTGTCCTTGCACTTGTCGTGATCGCCGTACGGCGCCGACGAGTGCGAGGGCGGGCGCTCTGCCGTTTCTGCGGCCGCTTGGGGGCTGGAAAGGCCCAGCGTGATGAGGGCCAGCGCTGCCATCGCTCCTTCGGCGATCCGCCTGCCCTTTATGGGGAGGGGCCCCATGACGGTGGGGGTCCTGTGCTCAGAACTCATGAGTTGCTCCTTGCAGGACCGGATGATTGCACTCTCAGGAAGCACGTTCAGGCTTCACCTGGGCATCATTCGGTCCCTGGATGATTGGTGTGAGAGGCGCGATGGCCGCTGGCGTGCACAGGCCGGCTCGGAGCGCGGCAAGCGCTGACAGCAGCACTACTCGGCCGGCACGCGAACGGCTGTTGAGACCGATCTCAGCCCGGCTTCGGCGGGGAAGGTCATCGCCGTGCGGTCCCTTCGGGGTGGTGGGAATCGTGCCTCCCCCAGCCAGCCACACACCACGCCCCCTCGCCCGGTCACCCACCGCCACCGGGGGCCTTTCCCGTCACGTCACCACAGGTCAAGGCGGGGAGGCTCCGTTACGTGACCACCTGATCGGCCCTCACCCATGGCGGTTGCCACCCGGTCCGACCTGCTCATCCCCAACGGCCTCCGCAAGGACCGGAGCCCCCTTTCGCCTTTCCGGCCCGGCCGTCAGGGGTGCGTGAAGAGGCAGCCGGTGGGCGTATGGACGGCGACAAGGAGTCCGGGACCCGTACCGCGCGGCGGCCAACCTGTTCCTCGACCTGCTCACTCGGAGGAACCAGCACCATGGCCATACACACGGGCAAGCCGACCACGGCGGCAGAAGGCACCGGCACGGAGGAACCCCCCGATACCGGAGCCGGTGCCCCCGGAGCCGGTCACCGGCACAGACTCACCGCGCTCCAGGGGCTCGCCGCGCTGTCCCTGGACGCGATGGCATCGGTGGCGTACGGGCCGGAGTCGATCGTGCTCGTGCCGGCGGTCGCCGGTGCGTACGGGATGGGTTTCACGCTCCCCGTCACGCTCGCGATCGCCGCGCTCCTCGTCGTACTGGTGGCCTCGTACCGGCAGGTGATCGCCGCGTTCCCGGACGGCGGCGGCTCGTACGCCGTGGCCAAGCGGCACCTGGGACGGCGTACCGGCCTCGTGGCCGCCGGCTCCCTGGTCCTCGCCCACCGCCCCGCGCCCTCGGCCGCCCCGTCTCCGGTTACGTCCGCGAGCTCGCCGCCGCCCAGCCCGCCTCCCAGATCACCGTACTGATCCCGGAGACCGAGCCCGCGCACCTCTGGCAGCGCCTGCTCCAGAACCAGCGCGGTTCGGTCGTGGCGCATGCCGTGCGCCGCGACACCGATGCCGTGATCTGCCGGCTTCGCTTCCGCGTCACCGACGAGACGAACTGACAGTCTGCCGCGCCCGGTTGCCCCACCCGCCGTTCCGTCGGCGGGCGGGGCGCAGAGCCGGACCGTTGCCCGCCGCCCGCACGTCCACGCCGGCGGACGGCGGGCGACGCGGACGTACGGAAATCCCGCCGGACCGGTGCCTGGGCACCCGTCCGGCGGGATCGTGTTCGGGCTCGGGCCCTATTCGCCGATGTCCCGGCTGCGGAGGTCGTCCAGTGTCTCGCGTCGTACGAGGAGGCGGGCCGTGCCGCCGTCGACCGCGACGACCGGGGGACGGCCGACCATGTTGTACCCGGAGGCCATCGACAGCTGGTACGCCCCCGCCACGGGCACCGCGAGCAGGTCGCCGGGGCGGATGTCGCCGGGCAGCTTCGCGTCGGCGGCGAGGATGTCGCCCGCCTCGCAGTGCCGGCCCACCACCGTGGCCGCGCGGGTGTCGACGGTGGAGTGGCGGCCGACGAGTCGAGGGGCGTAGCGCACTCCGTACAGCGCCGGGCGGGGGTTGTCGCTCATGCCTCCGTCCACGGCCACGAACACCTGGGCACCGGTGTTCTTCACGGCCAGCACCCGGTAGAGCGCCACTCCCGCGGGGCCCGCGACGGCACGGCCGGGTTCGATGGTGAGCCGGGGCGGCTCGAGCCCGGCCGCCGTACAGCTCGCGGCGAGTTCGATCCGCAGCCTGCGGGCCAGGGCCGTCAGGTCGAGGGCGGGTTCCCCGGGCCGGTACGCGATGCCGTGGCCGCCGCCCATGTCGAGTGCGGGCAGCACGAGACCGTGGGTGTCGCGGACGCGGGCCATCAGCCCCACCATGCGGCGCAGGGCGGCGACGTACGGCTTGACGTCCGTGATCTGGGAGCCGATGTGGCAGTGCAGGCCCACCAGTTGGAGCTGAGGCTGGGTCAGCAGACGGGCGATGGCGTGCTGCGCGGATCCGTCGGTGAGCGACAGACCGAACTTCTGGCCGTCCGTGCCGGTGCGGATCTTCTCGTGACCGCCGGCGGATACACCGGGGACCACGCGGACCAGCACCTTCTGCCGGCCGCGGGGGCCCACGAGCGCGGCCAGCCGCGCGATCTCGGACGGGCTGTCGATGACGATCCGGCCCACGCCGAGGCGCAGGGCCGACTCGATGTCGTGCGGTGACTTCGCGTTGCCGTGCAGGACGATACGGTCCGGTGGGAACCCCGCGGTGACCGCGAGTTCGAGCTCGCCGGCCGAGCAGACGTCCAGTCCGAGGCCTTCCTCCGCGACCCAGCGGACCATGGTCCGGGACAGGAACGCCTTGGCGGCGTACAGCACTTCGGTGTCGGGGAAGGTGGCCCGGTAGGTGCGGCAGCGGGCCCGTACCTCACCCTCGTCCAGCACATACGCGGGTGTGTCGAAGCGGTCGGCGATGTCGGCCAACGACACCCCGCCGACGGCGAGGCCACCGTGCGGCAGACGGGTCGTGGACGCCGGCCACACCGACAGGTCGTCCGCTTCCGCGGCGATCTCGGAGACCAGGGCAATGGTCATGGAACTCCTCCCCGTTCTCAGACGGCCCGGACGGCCTTGGCGGCCCGGGAGGCCCGGTCCGGCTGTCGGTCCGACCGGCGGTCCGGCGTGTGCGCGGGGACCGCGGGAGCGGACAGTGCCGGGTCGACGGTGACCAGGTCCGCGCCGAGCGGCTCGCAGAGCGCCCGCAGGACGGATTCCGACAGCCGGATGTACGGCTGGGCCTCGCCCAGCACCTCGGTCAGCCGGTCCGTGCGGGTGAAGCCGACGGCGGTACGTGTGCCGAGCGGTGTGCGGAACAGCCGGATCACGGTTTCCGCGCCGCTTCCCGGCCGGACGGGCACGTACAGCGGTCCGGCCGGGACCTGTTCTTCGGGCTCGGGATCGTCGGCGTACTGGAACAGACACATGGGGCCCTCCCTGAGGAGCCGCGAACGGTTGATGACGCCCCGGCCTGCCGAGTCGGCGGGCCGGGGCGTCATCGAAGCTATCCCCGCCGCCCAGCCTCCAGGGCAGGGCTTTGACGGCACCTTGACGGCGATGGATCGAGTCCGTACACCCCACTGACGCTCGCCACCTGAGGCGGGGGCGTCGGGGTCGACTCGTGCGTGTGGTCGTGGTCGAGGAAGGGCTGCCGAGGCGCCGGGTCGGCTGGCGAAGTCGCCTGCCGGCGGACTTCGGGACCGAGTCACGGTGAACGCTGCGCGCCGCGGTCTTAGTGAAGGCCCGAGATCCGGAAGACGGTGAGGGCCGTCTCCCGGTCGACGCATCGGGCCAGCCGCTCCAGTTCCGCGCTGCCGTGGCGCAGGGTGCCTCGGGCCAGCGAGACCCGGGCGTCAGTCTTCAGCAGGTGCCACAGCGGAGGGTTGGCCATGAACACACGCGGGTCGATCTCGGCCCGTGCGCCCGTGGTGTCGTAGAGGATCAGTCTCTGCGCGACACCGTCGGACCAGCGCACGGAGGCCAGTCGGTCGGTGTGGACGGTTCTTCGGGCCGTCAGACCGCGGACGGTCAGCCGCCCCGGTGACGCCTCGACCCGAGGCGGGAGGAGTATCGCGAACACCAGGGCGGCCAGCCCGGACCACGGCAGGGCCCGTAACAGGCTCAGCGTGCCGTTCCCCGCCTCGACGGTGAGGGACACGGCGAGCAGCACCAGGGCGAAACCGGCGGCGGCACGCGCTTCCGAGGGCCAGCCCGTGTCGTGTACGGAGCCGGCCGAGTGGTACTCCGGCGGTACGAAGGGGAGTTCCATGAAGGGGACGGTAGGGCCGAGCAGGTGGTCCGGCCCAGTGCCTTTACGGACCCTGTGTGCGGCGGTGCCGTGCCTTGACGTACTGCTGGAGCACGGGCCGCTGACGGGCCCGGTCACGTGGTGGACGTACTCGCGGCTCAGCCGGAGGTGCGTCACGCCACCGGTTCGGGGAGTCCCTCACGCCGGGGTCGGTGCCGCGGAAAGTCCCTGCTTGACCTGGCGCGTGACCTCGTCGGCGAGGATCTCCGGCATGCCCTTCTCGATGCCGTCCAAGGCCTGGGCGGCGACCTCGGCGGGGTCGACCTTCTGCTCGGCGGGGACGCGGGCCGCCATGTCGGTGTCCATGTACGCGACGTGCAGCGCCGAGACGGTGATGCCCCGGGGCGCCAGCTCCTCGCGGGCCGCGTCGGTCTGGGCCCATGCGGCCGCCTTGGCCGCCGCGTACGAGCCGAGGCCGGCCGGGTGGAACCAGGACAGGACGGACAGGACGTTCAGCACGGCGCCGCCGCCGTTGTTCTCGATGACCGGAGCGAAGGCGCGCGTCATGACGAGCGGCCCGTAGAAGTTCGTCTCCATCTCCAGCCGCACCGCGTCCAGGTCGCCCGAGATGAGCGAAGTGCCGGTGGAGATCCCGGCGTTGTTGACCAGCAGCGTGGCGTCGGACGCGATGCGGGCCGCCGCGCGGACCGACTCCTCGTCGGTCACGTCCAGACGCAGCGGGACGACGCCCGCCAGATCCACGGTCTCGGGCCGCCTCGCCGCCGCGTACACCTTCGCCCCGCGCCGCACCAGCTGCTCTGCCAGATGACGCCCCAGCCCCCGGTTCGCCCCGGTGACCAGTGCGACCGCGTTCGTCAGTTCCATGTCTGCTCCCAGCGTGGCGGGGCGGCTCCGGTGAGGGTGGCCGCCAATTAGATTACGGAAACAATCTAAACCGTACACTAGAATAGATGCCAAGCGACATCCAAATGTGGAGGTGCCCGATGGGCCGCGTATCGCAGGCGCAAGCGCAGGAGAACCGCCGGCGGGTCGTCGAAACCGCCTCCCGCCTCTTCCGGGAGCAGGGGACGCACGTCAGCGTCGCCGACCTCATGAAGGAGGCCGGTCTCACCCACGGCGGCTTCTACAAGCAGTTCGCCTCCAAGGAAGCGCTGATCGACGAGGCCACGGCCCACGCGTTCGCCGAACTCGCCCAGCGCCGCACGGCGGGATCGGAGCGGTACGCGGGGCAGCCGGAGGCCGGACGGCAGGCGCTGATCGAGGCGTACCTCTCCGTCGAGCACCGCGACGACCTGGCGGACGGCTGTCCCACCGCCGCGCTCGCCACCGACATGGCGCGCGGCCTGAGCGCCCAGGAGGCGGGCCGGGTGTACAGCCAGGGCGTGAGCGACTTCGCGGAGTCGCTCACCACCGAGGACGAGGACGGCATCACCCGCCTGTGCACCATGGTCGGCGCACTCGTCCTGTCCCGCGCCACCAAGGGCTCCCCCCTCTCCGAGGAGATCCTCACCGCCGCCCGCGCGGCGCTGACGGAAGCCGACTGACCGCTCGTGCTCATGGTCCGCCGGGAGCGAGGCGGCGCGGAGCCGTCGGAGAACGGCGCGGCGTCACCGTTCGTGGAGAGTGCCGCGACCATCGGTGGAGCGTGCGACAGCCTTTCGGCGGCGCCCGCACGCCGGTCCGGCGTAACGTCGTCCTTGTGGACTTCACTGCGGACAGTCTCGTGTCCCGCGCCGCGCGTGAGCTCAGCCTGCGAGCAGATCAGCTGATCCAAGACGTGGAGCGGGCACTGCGACGTGACGTTCCGGAGATGTGGGCGCACGCGGACGTCGACGGCGATCCGGCGGAGAACGTCGCCGAGCACGTGCTCGCCGCCTTGGACGGCCTCAAGCGCGGCATCGAGCCGGACCGCATCGAATCCCCGTCCGCCGACCTGGAGCGCGCCCGCCGGCTGGCACGGCACGGGACGCCCCTCAGCGTGATGCTGCGCGCCTTCCGCATCGGGCAGGGCGTCGTTCTCGACGGCATGCTGTCGGAGCTGCCCCGGCTGACCGGCGACGCCGCGCTGGTCAGCGCGGCCGCGCGCAAGCTGATCGCGACGATGACCGGGTACGTCGACCTCGCGTCCGAGTACGGTGTCGCGGCCTATCAGGAAGAGCGGGACCGACGTCTGCAAGGGCGGCTGTCGATGGTGAACGAGGCGAGTATGCGCATCGGCACCACACTGGACATCGCCCGCACCACGCAGGAACTGGCGGACTTCGCCATCGCGCACTTCGCCGACCTCGTCACCGTCGACCTGCTCGACTCGGTGCTCCGCGGACAGGACACCCCGATGGAGCCGCCTCTCGCCCTCCGACGGGCCGCTCGGCGCTCGGTGGTCGACGGCGATGGGGACACGACGATCCGGCCGCAGCAGCTCTTCATCTGCGCGGACGACACGCCGTCGGCCCGCGCCCTGATCACGGGCCGGCCCTCGCGTCACCACCTCGACACCGATGGGTCGGCAGCCCCTGCACCCGGCCCCGGTGCCGACGGCGACGGAAACCACTCGACGATCGTGGTGCCGCTGCGGGCCCGGGACTCCACGCTGGGCGTCGCGCAGTTCGTCCGCCACCGAGGCCTCTACGACGACGAAGACCTGCTCCTCGCCCAGGAGATCGCCGCCAGGGCGGCGGTGGCCGTCGACAACGCCCGCCGGTACACGCACGCGCGTGCCGCCGCCCTCACCCTGCAGCGCAGCCTGCTCCCGCACGACACCGCGGAGCAGTCGGCCGTGGACGTGGCCTTCCGCTACCTGCCCGCCGGCGCGCAGGCGGGCGTGGGCGGCGACTGGTACGACGTCATCCCGCTGTCCGGAGCACGCGTCGCGCTCGTGGTGGGCGACGTCGTCGGCCACGGCATCCACGCCGCAGCCACCATGGGGCGGCTGCGTACCGCCGTACGCACCCTCGCCGACGTCGACCTGCCGCCCGACGAACTCCTCACGCACCTCGACGACGTCGTCCTGCGCCTGTCGGCCGAAGCCGTGCCCGACGCCGAGCCGGACGGGGAAGCCGTCCCGGACGCCGGCCTGAACGCCGTCCCGGACGCCGACCTGGACGCCGCCCCGGACAAAGGCACCGACGCAGCCGGCGACAGCGAATCCGCGGGGGACATCGGAGCCACCTGTCTCTACGCCGTCTACGACCCCGTCACCCGCCAGTGCACCCTCGCCCGCGCGGGGCACCCGCCGCCCGCCCTGGTGGCCCCGGACGGCACCGTGGAAATCCTCGACCTGCCGCCTGGCCCTCCGCTGGGCCTGGGCGGTCTGCCCTTCGAGGCCGCCGAGTTCGACCTGCCCGAGGGCAGCCTCCTCGCCCTGTACACCGACGGCCTGATCGAAGCGCGTGACCGTGACATCGAGACGGGCCTCGCCCTGCTCCGTCGAACGCTCGCCCAGCCGGCTCCCTCCCTGGAGCACACCTGCGACAGCGTGCTCGAAGCGCTGCTGCCGCCACGTCCGGACGACGACGTCGCACTGCTCATCGCCCGCACCCGCACCCTCGGTGACCGCCAGGTCGCCGACTGGGACGTGGAAGCCGACCCCAGCGCCGTATCCAGGGCCCGGTCGAACGTCACCCGGCAACTGAGCAGTTGGGGGCTGGAAGAGCTCGCCTTCACCGCCGAACTGGTGGTCAGCGAACTCGTCACCAACGCCATCCGCTACGGCCGGCCTCCCATCCGGCTGCGCCTCATCCACGATCGCGCCGTCATGTGCGAGGTCTCCGACACCAGCAGCACCACGCCGCATCTGCGCCGCGCCGCCGTCTCCGACGAGGGCGGCCGTGGCCTGCTCCTGGTCGCCCAGCTCGCCGAGCGGTGGGGAACGCGGCATGCCCGTCAGGGCAAGACGGTGTGGGCCGAACTGTCGGAGTCCGCCGAATTCCCCGTGTGGGACTCGGTGTAGAGCCGGGCCCCCGGGGACTCGGTCCCAGGGCTCGGATCGCGTGGATGACCTGCTGGATGACCTGCGTGTCAGAATGGGCCGGCCGTTCGTCGGTTTCTCTGTCGTTCTCCGTCGTTCACCGCACTGACGCACCGAGGTTGCCGTGACCAAGCCCGTGGGCCGCGTTCCCCAGAGAAGCAATGCGCGGTCCAACCGGGCACGCATCCTGGCCACGGCCCGCCAGGAGCTGGGACGGAACCCGGATCTCACCCTGGAGGAGCTCGCGCGAGCCTCCGGCGTGGTGCGCCGCACCCTGTACGGTCACTTCCCGGGGCGTACGGCCCTCCTCGAGGCGCTCGCCGACGAAGCCTCGGAGGCTCTCGACAGCGCTCTGGCGACCGCTGCGCGGCCCGAGGAGCCTGCTGAGCAGGCGCTCGCGCACTTCGTGTTCTCGATGTGGTCTCTGGGGGACCGCTACCGGTTCCTGCTGTCGCTGGCCCGGCGGGACCTCGGGTCGGACCGCGTGGCCGAGGTCCTGGCACCGGCCCGCAGCGAGGCCACGGCGATCCTGGAGCGGGGACAGCGGGACGGCGCGTTCCACACCCTGCTGCCGCCGGCCGTACTGAGCGCCGGACTGGAGGCGATGACGGTCGCCCTGTTGGAGGAGGTCACCTCCGGGGAGCTGGAGGACGACGGGACCCGCGCGGCCGTCTCCACCCTCGTCGCGGCCGGAGTGCCGGAGAGACGGGCGCGTGCCGTGGTCGAGGCGGTCGCGTCGTCGGGGGCAGCGGAGCCGGGCTCCGAACACTGAGGCGTCCGCCCGGGACGCCGAACGCATCGTGCTGCGGCGCACCTTGGCGATGCGGGGCACCGGCCTGGCCCGCCTGAGCCGGCTGCTGTTCCGGCGCCCCTGCACGACGCCGTCATCGAGCACAGCCTGTACTTCGCCGAAGCGCCCGGCAGCGGTACGACGCCCCGTCGCACTCCTTACGTGTGCCTGCTGCGCGCCCAGGCCCGCCGGGTCGACCGTCACCGCAAGGGAGTTCACGGGTCCGGCAGGGTCGTCCGCGTAGCCGCGGTGGGGCCGGCCGGGCCCCGTTATAACAATGGCGGGTTAACACGTGTGGCGGGTGTACCGGGGGGCGAAACCGGGGGGGTTAGTATAGTCTAAACAAACCACC